>NZ_LFJB01000002.1:0-191415 GCF_006658625.1 Bradyrhizobium sp. UNPF46 | reverse complement strand
ATCTCCATGCGACAGAAGGTCAAACGAGCAGGCTGGGAAGATGAATTCCTTCTCAGCCTTATCGGTCACATGCGATAGCCCTGCCCTGGAGGGGAGGGTCGGCTCACATCGAGCGTAGCGAGGTGTGAGGCGGGGTGGGGTGACAGTCCCTCCGCGGATGCGGTGCCCGTGTGGATAGATCACCCCCCCGCTTCGCATTGCGCTTTGCTCCATGCGAAGCGACCCACGGGCGAGCTCCGCTCGTCCCGGACCCTTCCAGGGGAGGGTAAGAAAGCGCGCCCGCCGCTGACACCATCAATGCGCCCCTTCCCGCAGCTTGAACCGCTGGATCTTGCCCGTCGCCGTCTTCGGCAGGGACTCCACCACGTCGATCCAGCGCGGATATTTCCACGGGCCGATCTTCTGCTTGACGTGCTCCTTGAGCGCCTCCTGCAACGCCGTCGCTGTCGCGCCGGGGCGCAGCACGACGAAGGCCTTTGGCTTGAGCAATCCTTCCGGATCGGCCTCGGGTACGACGGCGGCTTCCAGCACGGCGGGATGCGTGATCAGCGCGCTCTCGACCTCGAACGGCGAGACCCAGATGCCGGAGACCTTGAACATGTCGTCGGCGCGGCCGCAGAAGGTGTAGCGGCCTTCGGCGTCGCGGATATATTTGTCGCCGGTGCGGGTCCAAGGCCCCTCGAAGGTGCGGCGGCTCTTGTGGCGCTGGTTCCAGTAGCCCTCGCCGGCGGAGGGCGCGTCGACCAGGAGCTCGCCGACCTCGCCGTCGGCGACGTCCTGCCCGGCCTCGTTGACGAGCCGCACCGCATAGCCCGGCACCGGCTTGCCGGAGCAGCCGTACTTGATGTCGCCGGGCGTGTTCGACAGGAAGATGTGCAACAGCTCGGTCGAACCGACGCCGTCGAGAATGTCGACGCCGAAGCGCGCCTTCCAGCTGTTGCCGACCGATTCCGGCAGCGCCTCGCCGGCGGAGGTGCAGATGCGCAAGGCCTTGCCGCCGCGTTCGCTCTTCATCGTCTCGTCGTTGAGCATCGCCGCGAACAATGTCGGCACGCCGTAGAAGATCGAGGGATTGTAGCGGTTCATCAGGTCGAACATGCGCGCCGGCGTCGGCCGCTCGCTGTTCAGGATCACGCTGGCGCCGACCGACATCGGGAAGGTCAGCGCATTGCCGAGCCCATAGGCGAAGAACAGTTTTGCCGCGGAGAGACACACGTCGCTCTCGCGGATGCCGAGCACCTGTTTTGCGTAGGTGTCGGCGGTCGCCTGCAAGTTCGAATGGATATGGCGCACGCCCTTCGGCATTCCCGTTGACCCCGACGAATAGAGCCAGAACGCCGGCTCGTCCGGATGCGTCGCGGCGGTGGTGAACTGATCGCTCTCGCCGGCGAGCTCTTCCGCGAGCTGCTTGTGGCCGTTCTGCTTGGCGCCGGAGACCACGACATGCTCGAGATCCGGCATGCGGCCGACCACGTCCTTGATGACGGGATAGAGCGCCTCGGAGACGAACAGCACGCGCGCGCGGCAGTCGGCGAGGATGTAGGCGTATTGATCCGCGGTCAGCAGCGTGTTCAGCGGCACCGGCACGATGCCGGCACGGATCGCGCCCAGGAACACGGTCGGGAAATCGACCGTATCCAGCATGATCATCGCCACCCGCTCCTCGCGGCGGACGCCGAGCCGGCGCAGCATGTTGGCGGCGCGGCAGGTCTGTTGCTGCAGCTCGCCATAGGTGAGCCGCGAGACGGTGTCGTCGAAGGCCAGCTTGCTGCCGCGGCCCTGCTCGACGTTACGGTCGAGCAGCCAGGTCACCGCGTTGTAGGATCCCTCGCTCACGGACTTCTCCCCCGAATTTAGAATTATAATTCATAGAAAGACACCGCGGCGGCTTGCTGTCAATGCCAGCAGGCACTATGTTTCATTAAAACGCGCCGCAGGACATCTGTAAAGAAGGCTCATGACCGACAGTCCCGACGCCGAATCCCGCTTCCTCGAACAGCTCGGCCAGCGCGTGCGCACCATGCGCGCGCTGCGCGGCATGTCCCGCAAAGTGCTCGCCAAGGTGTCGGGAATCTCGGAGCGCTACATCGCGCAGCTCGAGAGCGGCAAGGGCAATGTCTCCATCGTGCTGCTCCGCCGCGTCTCCGACGCGATGGGCGCGCATCTCGAGGATCTGCTGCCCTCGGCCGAGCCGACACCGGACTGGCAGATGTTTCGCGACCTCCTGCGCAAGGCGACGCCGGCGCAGATCGCGCAAGCCAAGGATCTACTCGCTGGCGGCAGCGCCACCGCACCGCGGCGCGCGCCGTTCTGCGGCATCGCGCTGATCGGCCTGCGCGGTGCCGGCAAGTCGACGCTCGGGCGGATGCTCGCGAAGAAGATCGGCTGGAGCTTCGTCGAGCTCAACAAGGAGGTCGAGCAGCAGAACGGGCTCTCGGTCGCCGAGATCATCGCGCTGTACGGCCAGGAAGGTTTTCGCCGCATGGAGCAGGCGGCACTGCAGCAGCTGCTCGCGCGCAACGAGCTGATGGTGCTGGCGACCGGCGGCGGCATCGTCTCGGAGCCGCTCACCTTCGACCAGATCCTGACCTCGTTCTACACGATCTGGCTGAAGGCCGAGCCCGAGGAGCACATGGCCCGCGTGCGCCGCCAGGGCGATCTGCGTCCGATGGCGGATGATCGCTCCGCCATGGCGGAGCTGCGCAATATCCTGCTCAGCCGCGAGCCGCTGTATTCGCGCGCGGCGGCGGTGGTGGATACGGCAGGCCTCTCCGTTGATGCGGCCGCCGCGCGGCTGATCGATGCGGTGCGGCCGGTGCTGCAGAACGAGGCCCGCAGCTTCGGGCTGCGCAGCGTGGCGCTGTAGGGCGAGCCGCATCCAAGCTCTCCGCTGTCGTCCCGGACAAGCGTAAGCGCAGATCCGGGACGACAGCTGAGTTTGTACACGGGCACCAGCAGTCGTATATGCGAGCCCAGCAGCAACCATCCGGACCACCCATGACCTCCACCGACGTCACCACCTCCATGTTCGAGCGGATCGGCGGCAGCGCCACGATCGACGCTCTCGTCGACCGCTTCTACCAGCGCATGGACACGCTGCCGGAGGCGAAGGTGATCCGTGCCATGCACGCGGACGACCTCGGCCTGATCAGGGACGTGCTGAAGCGTTATCTCAGCGAATGGACCGGCGGCCCGCGGCTCTATACTCCCGAGAAGGGCCATCCGCGGCTGCGGCAGCGGCATATTGGCTTTGCCATCGGCGACGCCGAGCGCGACGCGTGGATGGCCTGCATGCGCGGCGCGATGGAGGAGACGATCACAGATCCCGCCGCGCGGCAGGAGCTCGACAAGGCGCTGTCCGGCCTCGCCGACTGGATGCGCAACCGGCAGTGAGACGGCGGCAGCGCCTCGACGCAATTCGAAGGCACGCATCCGCAGCGCGTGATTTGAGTTCCGCGGCGATCGCCTGCTAAGCTCCCGGCATGACCGACAGCCTCCCCGACACGATCCGCCGCCTCTACACCGATCCCGGCGAGTACATCGACAGCGATCATCCCGCCGTGCAGAAATTCGCGAACGACGCGGTGCGCGCGGATGCGAGCGCGCGCGAGAAGGCGAGCGTGCTCTACAAGGCCGTGCGCGACGGCATCCGCTATAACCCCTACGTCAGCATGCGCGTCGCCGAGACCTTTCGCGCCTCGAGCGTGCTAGCCGCCGGGCAAGGCTATTGCGTCGGCAAGGCGGCGCTCTATGCCGCCGCCTGCCGCGTCCACGGCATTCCCGCCCGGGTCGGCTTTGCCGACGTGAAGAACCATCTCACCACCGAGAAGCTGCGCGCGAGCATGGGCACGGACATCTTCACCTGGCACGGCTTTACGGAGGTGCATGTCGACGGCGCCTGGCGCAAGGCGACGCCGACCTTCAACGACACGCTCTGCGCCAAGGTCGGCGTCGCGCCGCTCGATTTCGACGGCCACACCGACGCGCTGCTGCATCCGTTCGACGGCGAGGGCCGGGCCTACATGCGATACGTCAACGACCGCGGCACCTATCACGACGTCCCCGCGAAATTCTTGATGCGCGAGATGGCGCGCGATTACGCCAGCATGCAGGGCGAGGACCTCTCGGGCCGCGACATGGAGCGCGAGGCGGAAGGGCGATAGGGCGAGGTGCCTCGCGGTCAGACGACCGAACCGACCGCGAGGGGGCGGGGATCTTGCTGGGCAGCATCCGGAACTCTCCTCTCCAGCTCCTCGATCATGCCGCGCGCGATTTCCCGCTCGCCCATGATGACGACATCCGCTCCCAGCCCCTTCAGATGATCAACCTCGGCATCCGCATGCGCCCGCGCGATGATGCGGATATCCGGATTGGCCGCGCGCGCCTGCTGCACGATCTGTCCCGCCTCGAAGGCTTCCGGGATCGCGATCACCAGATGCCGCGCCCGCGCCGGGTTGGTCGCGCCGAGAATCTCGGGCTGCGCGGCGTTGCCCATGATGGTTTCGATACCGCCCTGCTTCAGCTTCGCCAGCGCACTCTCGCCGGTCTCGGCGACGAGGAACGGCCATTGGCGCTGCTTCAGGGCATCGCCGACCAGCGCGCCGACGCGGCCATAGCCGATCACGATCGTATGGTCGGTGAGATCGGTGGCGCGGATCGGCTCCGGCACGGCGGCCTTGGCCTCCGGCGAATCCCGCCGCGGATCGAGGCGTGGCGCGAGCCAGGTGGCGGCCGCGAACATGAGCGGGTTGAGCATGATGGAGAGGATCGCACCGGCCATGATCAGGTCGCGGCCCTCCTTGGGCAGGATCTGCGAGGCGACGCCGAGCTCGGCCAGAATGAAAGAGAACTCGCCGATCTGCGACAGGCTCGCCGAGATCGTCAGCGCGGTTGCGGCCGGATGCCGGAACAGCACCACGATGAGGAACGCGGCTATGGACTTGCCGAGCATGATGATCGCGAGCGTCGCCAGCAGCGGCCAGGGCTCGCGGACCACGCTCATCGGATCGAACATCATGCCGACCGAGACGAAGAACAGCACGGCAAAGGCATCGCGCAGCGGCAGCGATTCCTGCGCGGCCCGCGCGCTGAGCGGCGATTCCCGCAGCATCATGCCGGCGAAGAACGCGCCCAGCGCCAGCGAGACGTCGAACAATTTCGTCGCCCCGAAGGCGACGCACAGCGCGATCGCGAGCACCGCGAGGCGGAACAATTCGCGTGAACCGGTATGCGCGATGTAATGCAGGATCCAGGGGATCACGCGGCGGCCGACCACCAGCATCAAGCCGATGAACACGACGATCTTGACGATGGTCAGCATCACGACGCCGGCGAGGCCAAGGCCGAGCTGCGCGGCGAGCGGCTCGAAAGCGGGCTTGCCGTCGCCGCCGCCCTGCAGGCTGGCGATGGCGGGGAACAGCACCAGCACGAGCACCATCGCGAGGTCCTCGACGATCAGCCAGCCGACCGCGATGCGGCCGCGATCGGTCTCCATCAGGCGCCGCTCCTGCAGCGCGCGGAGCAGCACCACGGTGCTGGCCACCGACAGAGCGAGGCCGAACACCAGGCCGGCACTCATGCCCCAGCCCATCAGCCATGCAAGACCGAGCCCCATCAGCGTCGCGGCGGCAATCTGCACGACGGCACCGGGAACGGCGATGTTGCGGACGCTGAGCAGATCCTGCAGCGAGAAATGCAGGCCGACGCCGAACATCAGCAGGATGATACCGAGCTCCGAGAGCTCGATGGCGAGCGCCTGATCGGCGACGAAGCCCGGCGTGAACGGACCCACCGCAACGCCGGCGAGGAGATAACCGACCAGCGGCGGAATGCGGAACCGCTGCGCGATGGTTCCAAGTACGAAGGCTAATCCAAGTCCAACGACGATGGTGGCGATGAGAGGTGTGTCATGCGGCATTTTTGCCTTTTGACACAGCATGCGCGGGTGTGCACCGCGACCTGTGCGCGCGGGTCAATGCTCACAGCAATTGCGAACGCACCGCTTCCGCGCCCTCGCGCAGCAGTGGCAGGAAACGGTCGATCAATTCCTGCGCCGGCACGCGATCGACATGGGCGCCCATGTTGATGGCGGCGACGATCACATTGTCGTACCGGCGCACGGGAACCGAGATCGAGCGGAAATGCGGCTCGGCCTCGCGATCGACCAGTGAATAGCCTTGCGCACGGTCGGCGACGATGCGGGCGAGCAGCGTCTTCGGATCCGTTACCGTCTGCGGCGTCAGCGCCTCGCATGTCATCGTCTTCAGCCGTGCGGCGAGATCGGCATCGTCGAGCTGGCCGAGCATGGCGCGGCCGACCGAGGTGCAGAACGCCGGCAGGCGGTAGCCGATCTCGAGTCCGCCGGAGAACATCCGCGCCGGACTGCTGCGCGCGACGAACACGACGTCGTCGCCGTCGAGCACCGCGAGCGAGGAGATTTCGTTGGCCGCGATCGCGACGCGATCGAGCACCGGCTGCAGCACGGCGACGAGCTGATTGGAGCGCAAGTAAGACGCTGCCAGCGTCAGCACATGCGGTGTCAGCGAGAACAGCTTGCCGTCGCCGGAGACGTAGCCGCCGCGCTGCAGCGTGAACAGCATGCGCCGCGCGGTGGCGCGCGGCAGATCGGCCGCCCGCGCGAGATCGCTGAGCGTCATCGGCCCGGTATTCGTGCTGAAACACTGCAGCAGGCGCAGCCCGCGATCGAGCGCCTCGACGAAATCCGTCGCGCGCTCCTCGCTTTCGCTCCGCTTCAGCTTGGGCATGGTGAGGGCCAATCCTGCAAAATAGTGCTTGCCGCCTTTCCAAGGCATGTCATAATTCGCCCATTCGTTCAATAGGCGAACAGAGTTTGTCAAGCGAGCACGCTCGTGGTCTCCCTCGCCCCGTTTGCGGGGAGAGGGTGGGGTGAGGGGGAGTCTCCACCGGGACGGTGACAGCTGCCCTCGCGGAGAGTCCCCCTCACCCGGATTGCATCGTCGATGCAATCCGGCGTCTCCCCGCACGCGGGGAGAGGCGAAGAGTGCACTGGCCCTCGACTTGTTCGATCAAGGAAGGATGCGACCGCCATGATGAGCCAGGAGCAGAACGACCTGATCACCCGCACCGGGCCGAAGGACCCCTGCGGGAAGCTGATGCGGAGCTATTGGCAGCCGGCGGCGCTGGTGGACGAACTGCAGGGCGCGCGGCCGATCTGTCCCGTCAGACTGCTCGGCGAGAACCTGGTGCTGTTTCGCGACGAGACCGGACGTTACGGCCTGATGGATCGCCATTGCGCCCATCGCGGCGCCGACCTCGCCTTTGGACGGCTCGAGCATGGCGGCCTGCGCTGCGCCTTCCATGGCTGGCTGTTCGACGCCACCGGCCAGTGCATCGAGACGCCGGCCGAGCCGAAGGATTCGAAACTCTGCCAGAACATCCGCCAGCGCTCCTATCCCGTCGTGGAGAAGAGCGGCATCCTCTGGGCCTATCTCGGCGAGGGCGAACCTCCGGCGTTCCCGGAGATCGATTGCTTCATCGCGCCCGGCACGCATACTTTCGCATTCAAGGGTCATATGGCCTGCAACTGGCTGCAGGCGCTTGAGGTCGGCATCGATCCCGCGCACGCGTCCTACCTGCATCGCTTCTTCGAGGACGAGGACACCTCCACCGCCTATGGCAAGCAGTTTCGCGGCGCCTCGGCGGGAAGCGACCTGCCGATGACGAAGATCCTGCGCGAATACGACCGTCCCATCATCAATGTCGAGCACACCGAATACGGATTGCGGCTGATCGCGCTGCGCGAGATCGACGAGGAGCGCACCCATGTGCGCGTCACCAACCAGCTGTTCCCGCACGGTTTCGTCATCCCCATGAGCACGGAGATGACGATCACGCAATGGCACGTGCCGGTCGACGACGAGAACTGCTACTGGTACGCGATCTTCACCAGTTATTCGAAGCCGGTCGACAAGCAGAAGATGCGCGACCAGCGGCTCGAGCTCTATGAGCTGCCGGATTACAAGTCGCGGAAGAACCGAGCCAACGATTACGGTTTCGATCCGCACGAGCAGCAGACCGCGACCTATACCGGCATGGGCAACGACATCAACGTCCACGACCAGTGGGCGGTGGAATCAATGGGCGCGATCCAGGACCGCACCCAGGAGCATCTCGGTTCGAGCGACAAGGCGATCGTGCAGTATCGCCGCCTGCTGCGGCAGGAGATCGAGAAGGTCCAGGGCGGCGAGAAGCCGATGCTGTTTTTGGATGACAGCAGGGCACGCAGCATTCAGGGACCAGCGACCATGGACGGCATCGGGCCGACCCAGGGTTGGGAGCTCTACTGGATGGAAGTCGACGTCAAGCGCCGCCGCGGCGCGCCGTGGACAGCGCCGGTGCCGAAGGAGATCGCGGACAACGTGCACAAGCTGACGGCGGCGGAGTGATATAGGTACCGTCGTTCCGGGGCGATGCGCCAGCATCGAACCCGGAACCTCGGGATTCCGGGTTCTCGCTTCGCGAGCCCCGGAATGACAAGCAGCGAGGAGCAATCAAAGTGACTTTCGTCGCGCGTCATGCGCTGTGGTCGGATGAGCAGAGGGACGCGGCGGCGCGGATGCGCCGCATCGTCGAGGAGAAGAACCTCGAGGTCATCCGCCTCGCCTTCCCCGACCAGCACGGCATCCTGCGAGGCAAGACCATCATCGCCTCGGAGGCGATCGCTTCGCTGGAGAGCGGCTGCTCCATCACCACCACCATGCTGGCCAAGGACACCTCGCACCGCACGGTCTTTCCGGTGTTCACCGCGGGCGGCGGCTTCGGCATGAAGGAGATGGAGGGCGCGGCCGACGTGGTGATGGTGCCTGATCCCACCACGTTTCGCGTCTTGCCGTGGGCACCGACCACGGGCTGGGTGCTGTGCGACCTCTACTTCCAAGACGGCCGCCCGGTGCCGTTCGCGACGCGCTCGCTCTATCGCAAGGTGATCGACGAACTCGCAAGCCGCGGCCACGATTTCGTCGCGGGGCTCGAAGTCGAATTCCATATCTTCAAGCTCGACGATGCGCATATGCGCCCCGAGGACGCGGGACAGCCGGGCACGCCGCCGTCGGTCAGCCTGCTCAGCCACGGCTATCAATATCTCACCGAGCAGCGCTTCGATCAGATGGAGCCGGTGCTGGAGATTCTCCGCCGCGACATCGTCGCGCTCGGCCTACCCTTGCGCTCGGTCGAGGTCGAGTTCGGCCCGAGCCAGTGCGAATTCACCTTCGCGCCGAAGAAGGGCCTCGAACCCGCCGACAACATGGTGCTGTTCCGCTCCGCCGTGAAGCAGATCGCGCGGCGCCACGGCTATCACGCCACCTTCATGTGCCGGCCGAAGCTGCCGAACGTGTTCGCCAGCGGCTGGCACCTGCACCAGTCGATCGTCTCGCGTACGAGCGGCGAGAACCTGTTCATGACGAAGGACGGCGGCGAGCCGCTCAGCGCATTCGGCAAGGCCTATCTCGCCGGCCTGCTCGACCACGCCCGCGCATCCACATTGTTCACGACGCCGACCATCAACGGCTACAAGCGCTACCGCTCCTATTCGCTGGCGCCGGACCGCGCGCTCTGGGGCCGCGACAATCGCGGCGTGATGATCCGCGTGCTCGGCGGCGCCGGCGATGCCGCAACGCGCCTGGAGAACCGCATCGGCGAGCCCGCCGCCAATCCCTATCTCTACATGGCCTCGCAGATTCTCTCTGGCCTCGACGGCGTCGACCGCAAGCTCGATCCCGGCCCGTCCGCCGACACGCCCTACGAGACCAAGGCGCCGCTGCTGCCGAAGAGTTTGCGCGATGCGGTGAGCGCGCTGAAGGACGATCCGTTCTTTCGCGAAAAGCTGGGTGCGGAATTCGTCGACTATTACACCCACATCAAGAACGCCGAGATCGACCGCTTCCTGAGCGAGGTGACGGATTGGGAGCATCGCGAGTATTTCGAGGTGTTCTGACGGCTACGTCGTCGGCGTCATGCCCGGGCTTGTCCCGGGCATCCACGTTCTTCGTGTCGCGCAGCGAGGCGTGGATGGCCGGGACAAGCCCGGCCATGACGATATTGAGAGAGACTGCTAAATTCCCAGATATTTATGCTGCAGATCCGGCTCGGCCATCAGCTCGTCCGAGGTGCCGCTCCACACCGTCTTGCCGCGCTCGATGATGAAGTGGCGGTCGCAGATGCGGGCGAGATGGTCGACGTTCTTGTCGACGACCAGGATCGACTGTCCCCGGCTCTTGAGCAGCGACAGGCAGTGCCAGATCTCTTCGCGGATCAGCGGCGCGAGGCCTTCGGTCGCTTCGTCCAGAATGAGCAGCTTCGGATTGGTCATCAGCGCGCGGCCGATCGCGAGCATCTGCTGCTCGCCGCCGGAGAGCTGATTGCCCATGTTGGCGGCGCGCTCGGCGAGGCGCGGGAACAGCACGTAGATGGAAGCCAGCGTCCAGGGGTTGTTGCTGTTGAAGCGATCCGCCGCAGCCGCGACCAGGTTCTCGCGCACGGTGAGGTTCGGAAAGATCTGGCGTCCCTCGGGCACCAGGCCGACGCCGAGCTGTGCGATCCGGTAGGACGGCAGCTGCCGCACCTCGGTGCCGGCAAATCGGATCGCGCCCGCGCGCGCCGGCGTCAGGCCCATGATGGAGCGGATGGTCGTGGTCTTGCCCATGCCGTTGCGGCCCATCAGCGAGACCATCTCGCCCGGCTTGATCGACAGCGACAGGCCGAACAGCACCTGGGACAGGCCGTAGCAGGTCTCGATGCCGTCGACGTCGAGCAGCGTGTCAGCCATGATGCGTCACCACGTGCTGGTCGCCGAGATAGGCGCGCTTGACGTCTTCGTTGGCGCGGATCGCGGCGGGATCGCCCGAGGCGATGACGCGGCCATAGACCAGCACCGAGATGCGGTCGGCGAGCGCGAACACCGCGGGCATGTCGTGCTCGACGAGGACGATCGAGACTTCCTTGCGCAACTCCTGGAGCAGCTTCACCATGCTCTGCGATTCGGTGACGCCGAGACCGGCCATCGGCTCGTCAAGCAGCAGCAATTTCGGCTTGCTCGCGAGCGCGACCGCAAGCTCGATCTGGCGCCGCTCGCCATGGCTGAGCTTCGACACCAGCACGTCGGCGCGATGGGCGAGGCCGACGCGGTCGAGCGCGGCGTGGGCGGCATCGCGCAAGCCTTTCTCTTTCCGCGCGTCGGCGAAGAAGCGGAACGAGGTGCCGGCATGGGCCTGCGCCGCCAGCGCGACATTGTCCGCGGCGGTGAAGTCGAGCAGCAGCGAAGTGATCTGGAACGAACGCGCAAGGCCGAGCGCGCAGCGGCGATAGGCCGGAAGATAAGTGATGTCGCGCCCCGCAAGCCGGACGCTGCCGGAATGCGGCGCCAGATGGCCGGTGAGCTGGCTGATCAGCGTGGTCTTGCCGGCGCCGTTCGGGCCGATGATGGCGTGCAGCTCGCCGCTGGCGACGTCGAGCGAGACGTTGTCGGTCGCGATGATGCCGCCGAAGCGGCGCACCAGCTTTTCGACGCGGAGCAGGGGTTCAGCCACGGCCAGCCCTCCCCAGCATGCCCATGATGCCGCCGCGGCCGAACAGCACGATCAGCAGCAAGAGCGGACCCATGATCAGCGCCCAATATTCGGTGATCTGCGACAGGAACTCTTCCAGCAGCAGGAACACCACCGCGCCCATGACCGGGCCGAACAGCGTGCCCATGCCGCCGAGGATGACCATCACCATGAGGTCACCGGAGCGGGTCCAATACATCACGGCCGGGCTGACGAAGTCGGTGTTGTTGGCGAGCAGCGCGCCGGCAAGGCCGCACATCGTCCCTGAAATGACGAAGCAGACCAATTGGTAGCGCTTGGCGGGAAAGCCGATCGCCTGCATGCGTTGCTCGTTCGAACGCAGGCCCTGCACGACGAGACCGAAGCGCGAGTTGACGATGCGCCAGATCAGGAAGATGACGCCGAGCAGGCAGGCGAGGCAGAGATAGTAGAACTGCGTGCGGTTGCCCAGGTTGATCAGCCCGGAGAAGTCGCTGCGCTTGTAGACGGTGAGGCCGTCATCACCGCCGTAGCGCGCAAGGCCAGAGGCGACGTAATAGGCCATCTGGGCGAAGGCCAGCGTGATCATGATGAAATAGACGCCGCGGGTGCGCAAGGAGAGCGCACCGATCACGAGGGCGTAAATGGCGGAGGCCGCCAGCGCGACCGGGAACTGTACCCAGCCGGACCCGACGCCTTCCTGCGCCAGCATGCCGACGGCGTAACCGCCGATGCCGAGATAGGCGGCGTGGCCGAAACTCATCATGCCGCCGAAACCCATGATGAGATTGAGGCTCGCCGCCGCCAGCGCCAGGATGACGATGCGGGTGAACAGCGTCAGGATGAAGATGTTGCCGGACAGCTGCGAGTAGAGGGGCAGCAGCACGAGGCCCGCCAGCATCAGGGCCGTGACGGCCTTGCTCACGCTCAGACTCTTCATCGACGATTGGCCGGAAACAGCCCCTCCGGCCGCACCACCAGCACGATCGCCATCAGCAGGTAGATCAGCATGGACGACAGTGCGGGAGCGGCGGTGGAGGCGGCGGCGCCGCTGAGCACCTGCCGCAGCAAATTGGGCAGGAAGGCGCGGCCGAGCGTGTCGATCATGCCGACGAAGATCGCGGCCAGGAAGGCGCCGCGGATCGAGCCGATGCCGCCGATCACGATGATGACGAAGGCGAGGATCAGGATGTTCTCGCCCATGCCGATCTGCACGGTGAGGATCGGGGCCTGCATCAGGCCGGCAAGCCCGGCAAGCGCGGCACCCAGGCCGAACACCAGCGTGTAGAGCAGCTTGATGTTGATGCCGAGCGCGCCGATCATCTCGCGGTTGGACGCGCCGGCGCGGATCAGCATGCCGATCCGGGTGCGCATCACGCCGAGATAGAGCAGCAGCGCGACCAGCAGCGCCACGACGATGATGGCGAGCCGATAGGCGGGATAGTGAATGCCGGGCAGGATCGGCACCGGCACGGTGAGCCAGGCCGGCAGCGGCAGCGCGAGGCCGGCCGGGCCCCAGATCAGCCGCACGGCTTCATTGAAGAACAGGATCAGGCCGAAGGTCGCGAGCACATGGTCGAGATGATCTCGCCCGTAGAGATGCCGCAGCGCCGACATTTCGAGCACGATGCCGAGGATCAATGTGGCGCCCAGCGCCAGCAGCGCGCCAGCTAAGAAGCTGCCGGTCCAGGCCGCGAAGGTCGCGGCGAAATAGGCGCCCATCATGTAGAGCGAGCCGTGCGCGAGGTTGACGAGATCCATGATCCCGAACACCAGCGTCAGGCCGGCGGCGAGCAGGAACAGCAGCAGGCCGAACTGCAATCCGTTCAGGAACTGTTCGACGACGAGCAGCATCAAGACTCTTTCAGGCGCACGCGGTGTCGCGCCGATGTTCGAACACGGTCGCCATCAGTGAAAGAGCTCCCCCTGCCTCTTCAAGGCGGAAAAATGGGTAATGGCAGTATCGTTCCGAGGCAAGAGCGATTCGACACCAAACATGCACTTTGTTGCATGCGGGTGCATGCGGTCGAGACGGCCTTGCAAGAAGGCTGCCGTGCCGGCTGGGGCAACCTGCCGCACCCAAACGCTCACCCTCCCCCCGTTGCCGGGGAGAGGGTGCCGCAATGTGTTGGAGCGAAGAGCGGCGTCTAGTGCGACGTCATCTGCTCGGGCAGGTCGCCCGGATCGGTGAGCACGCTGTTGGCCGTCGAGGCCTCCAGCGCCGCCATCCGGAACAGATAGGCGAGCGTCGCCAACCCCTGGTCTTCCGCCATCTGCGCCAGCTCGAGCGCCATGTCGGACATGTAGCCGAGATTCTCGTCCCTGGTCTGCGCCATGATCTGGCTGTCCCGCATCATGTTCGACATCTCAGGCACTCTTCCGTTGCGCGGCAGCGGCGCCGCAGAGGTTGGCACGGGCGACGGCGTCCAGACGCGGGCCGTCCTGGCGCACGACCGAAGTCATGCCGATACGATCGTGCAGGGCATTGAGCGTCTCTCGACGAATGTCGATCGTCGCCGCCATGGTCCACGCATTCTCCACCAGCGCGGGCAGGCCGAGCGGCGTCACCACGAAGCCGGCCTCGTGGAAGCGCGGCAGCCACCAGGTCTCCATGATCGCGCTGACCTGCGCGATTCCCTGAGCGAGGCAGAACTCCTGCACCGCCGCCATCAGCTGCAGATTGAGCGTGCCGTCGCGGCGATCGCGCACGACGAAGTAGCGCGACCATTCCCAGACCAGCGGGTCCGCGGGGCAGCCGCGCACCGACGCCAGATGCGGGAACACCTCGCTCATCATCGAGGGCTTAGTCGTCGGGTAGAGCCGGTGACCGCCGATGACGCGGCGCCCCTCCAGCGCAAGCAGGTAGACCGTATCCTCGTCGTCATAGGAATCGATCTCGCGGCGATCCGGCCTGCGCAGCGTCTCCCAGCGCCGCTCCTCGACGAATACATCGTGACGCAGCCGGTAATGCTGCTCGATCACGTCTTCATAAAGATGTCGATTTACGGCAGAAATTGCGTGAATCATAATAACCCCCATTCATCCTCAAACGGGGGCAGACTCCGCGAAAAGTGCCGGATTCGATATTGGGAAATTTCCCAGTACGGCGCTTACGGATTGATGATCTTGTTCCGAATCGCCAGCGCCACCGCATGCGTGCGGTTGACGGCGCCGAGCTTGCGCGCGGCAGTTGCAAGATGCTCTTCGGCGGTGCGTTGCGTGATGTGCAGAATCTCGCCGATCTCCCAGGCCGACTTGCCCTGCGAGGCCCAGGAGATCACCTCGCGCTCGCGCGGAGTGAGACGCGTCGACTGATGAGGCGCCGGCTCGAACAGACGGCGAATGTGGTCGAAGCCATACATCGCCATCAGGTGCAGTGCCGGCTTGCTGCGCGGATTGAGGTCGAGATGAACGCCGCCGAGCGATACCGCGGCTTCATAGCCGGTGAGACCGTGGATCGGCACGATGAAGCCGCGCGACATGCGAAAATCGCCGGCGCGGTTCATCACCTCGGCCGCCTCAGGCTCGAGCTCGGCATCATAGGGCGCTTCCGACCATTCGAACGGATTGACCGATTGCCGGCACAGCCGCACCACGGGATCGAAGCGGTCGTAATTGTTCTGGGTGTAGAGGCTGAACCAGCCCGCCGGCCAGCGCTTGGCGAGCACCATCTGCGCAAACCGCTGGTCGGGATTGGGCAATCCCGTCACAATGATGGTTTCGAAGCCGAAGCGACCGAACGCCGTTTCGAGCGCATGCATGGCGTCGGGCACCTTGCGATAGGTCCCCAGCCCTTCAATGAAGTCGAGCGCCTCCCGGCCATAATCTACGGCGGACATCGGTGCGTTTCCTGACCCACACCGCCCCCTATAGCACGTATTCGGGGGCTGCCTCAATTCGCTGCGACCGTAGTTTCCCGGTGCTCTTCTGGGCCTGAAGAATTAAACTACTTGTGGCAGAATTGACGTCACGATACACCTGAACGCGTCCGCAGCGGGAAAACCAAATGCAAGACGAGGACATCGCCCTCAACAGCGTGCTCGGCCTGGAATTGAACCGCGTGTTTTTCGCCGTCCGCGACACGGCAAACAAGCAGAAGATCATCGAGTTCGCGCGCGAGGTGCTGCAAAGCGAGCGCGCGGAGCTGGTTGACAGCCTCTTGCCCGAAGGCCCGGCGAGCTAGAACGCAGTTGCAGCAAACGACGCCGACGCAACGGATCGCGCAACCATGCCGCACTTCCACGCGAACGCGCGGACTGTAGTCGAAACACTCTAGCAGGGAAATTCATCTTTCCTTCTCCCCTTGTGGAGAAGGCCGCGCGAAGCGCCCGATGAGGGGTTGCTTCGGCGAATTCCATTGGAAGAGATTGCGCGCGGATCAAGACCCCTCACCCGTCTCGCCGCCATCGCGGCGATCCACCCTCTGCCACAAGGGGCGAGGAAAGGCGCCGCCTCCGTCCACATCGCCCACACTTGCCGCTGGATGACATCACGGCTCTCGTGAGATGATCCCCGCGAGATCTCGCTCGGATGCCCAGGACATGATGACACTGCGCCAGGTTGAAGTGATCCGCGCCGTGATGGTGACGGGCACCATCGGCGGCGCGGCCAAGCTGCTCAACGTCTCGGCGCCCGGAATCAGCCGCCTCGTCAAATACACCGAGCGTTCGCTCGGCATCCGCTTCTTCCAGCGCCAGAACGGGCGCTACTTCCCGACCCCGGAAGCCGAGAACATCTTCGAGCAGATCAACGGCGTCTACAAGAAGGTCGACGATCTCTCCGAGATCATCTCCAAGATCGGCCGCGGCGGCCTCTCGGAATTGCGCATCGGCTCGGTCCCCAGCATCTCGCAGGTGATGGTGCCGCGCGCGATCGAGCGCGTCCGCCGCCGCTATCCTGATTTGGGCATCGACATCAACATCCTCAAGCTCGAGGAGGCCATCGACTACCTCATGCTCGGCCGCGGCGAGTGCGTGGCGATGAGCTACCGGCTGGAGCATTCCGCGCTCGACTTCATGCCGCTCGCCTCGGGCGAATTGTACTGCATCGTGCCGCCGGGCCACGAGCTCGCCGGCCGCAGGCAGGTCTCGGCCGCCGAGATCACCCGCTATCCGCTGATCGGCATCGATCCCAACGATCCCTACGGCCGGATCATGGCCGAGATCTTCGCGCGCCACCGGCTCGACTACAACATCACCATCCGCGCGCGCTTCGGCACCACGGTCTGCGCGCTGGTGAAGGCGGGGCTCGGCATCGCCATCATCGACCAGTTCACCGTGGCCCATGGCGGCTATCCCGGGATCGAGCTGTTGAAGATCGCCGAGCCGACGCGGTTCGACACCTACATCGCGGTCAAGCGCGGCGCACCGCTGTCGCTGCATGCCGAAGCGTTCATCGAGGCGCTGCGCGCCGAGATGCGCGCGGTCGAGCCGTCCCGCGGCAGCGGCAAGGCCGCGCCGGGCGGCAGCGGCAAGGCCGCGCCGGCGCGCGGCCGAAAGAAATAACATGATGTTAGGTTTGCCGGATAAATGGGTAATTGTGTTAGCCCAGGGACAGGCTATCGTCGGGGTTGGAAGCCCCCTTGGAATTCTGCGGGTTTCCCCGCTAATGACCGGGACCGAACGTTCCCTTTGAGACGATAGCGAACCATGTCCAAGCGCGGATACGCCGCCAGCAAGAAGCTCCTCACCGGCCTGATCGGCGCGCCGATCGCGCATTCCGCATCGCCCGCCATGCATGAACGCGCCGCCGAGGCGCTCGGCCTGCGCGGCCATTATCAGCTGATCGAGGTGGCCGGCGCCGACGCGGCCGGCCTCAGCCTGATGCTGGAGGGCGTGCGGCGGCTCGGCTTTGCCGGCGTCAACGTCACCTACCCCTACAAGGAAGCGGTCGTCCCGCTGCTCGACGAGTTGGCGCCCGGCGCGGCCGCGATGGGGGCGGTCAACACCGTCGTGGTCAAAGACGGCCGCCTGATCGGCCACAACACCGACACGACAGGCTTTGCCCGCGCGGTGGCGCCGCTGCTGGCACCCGCCGGGAACGCCGTCGCGGTGATCGGCGCCGGCGGCGTCGGCAAGGCGATCGCCTTTGCATTGGCGAGCCTGAAGGTTTCCGACATCCGCATCTTCGACAGCGAGCCGGCGCGCGCCGCGACACTCGTCTCCCTGCTGGCACCGCTTGGTGGCGCGAGGATCGCAGCAAACGTCGAGGATGCGCTAAGCGGCGCAACCGGCCTCGTCAACGGCACGCCGGTCGGCATGCTGCCGAACCGGGGCATGCCGGTCGCCGCCGCGTTGCTGCATGAAAAACTCTGGGTGGCGGATGCCGTCTATTCGCCTCTGATCACGCCCCTGCTGGCGGCGGCCCAGGCCAAGGGCGCACAGATCATGACCGGGCGGGAGCTTGCGATCTATCAGGCGGCCGACGCTTTCGAACTGTTCACGGGCCTTGCCGCATCGACCGAGGTGATGGGAAAGGCATTCGACGAGGTGATGGCGGCACGAAGCGCGGCCTATCACGCAGCGTAACCGAAGCGGCCGGACACAAGGCCGCAGAGCACATCAGAGAAAATGGGAGGAGAGACCATGAAGACGACTATTCTGGCAGGCGCCCTGCTTGCCTTCGCAGCTGCAACCAGCGTTCACGCCCAGGCGATCAAGCTCGCCGACGTCGCCGAACTGTCCGGTGGCGGCGCCACCGTCGGCACCAACTGGAAGAACGGCATCGATCTCGCGATCGAGGAGATCAACGCCAAGGGCGGCGTGCTCGGCCGCAAGCTCGAAGTCACCCATGCCGACTCGCAGTCCAATCCGGGCGTGGCGCGCGCCCAGGTGCAGAAGGCGCTCGATGCCGAGCCCTATGTGCTGCTCGGGCCCGGCTATTCCGGCTCGGTGAAGGTGACGGCCCCGCTCGCGGCCGAAGCCGGCATCGCGCAGATCATGGGCGGCGAAGCTGCCGAGCTGACGCAGGCCGGCAACAAATTCCTGTTCCGCACCTCGTTCGGCCAGCAATCCTCGATGCCGAAGGTCGCGAAATACATTCACGACGAGATGAAGGCGAAGACGGTCGCGGTGGTCTGGGTCAACAACGATTTCGGCCGCGGCGGACGTGACATGGTGACCAAGGAGCTCGAACGGCTCGGCTCCAAGGTCGTCGCCGACCTCTCGACCGAAGCCGGCCAGGCGGACTTCGCCGCCGACGTCGGCAAGATCAAAGCTGCCAATCCCGACGCCGTGTTCGTCTATCTGAACGAGGAAGAGAGCGCGCGCATCCTGAAAGAGCTGAAGCGCCAGGGCGTCAATGCGCCGCTGATGGGCGAGACCACGCTGATCGGCCAGAAGGTGATCGAGCTCGCGGGCGACGCCGCCAACGGCGCGCGCGGCCATGTCGGCCTCACCACCGATGCCCCTGTCGACCTGGTCAAGCAATTCCGCGAGAAGTTTTCCAAGAAGTACAATTACGTCCCTGATCACAACGGCCTGAAGGGCTATCTCGCCGTCTACATGGTGAAGGCCACCACCGAGAAGATGGGCAAGGTCGACCCGAAGAAATTCGCCGACACGCTGCACGGCCTCACCATCAAGGCCGCCGACGAGCCGGGCATCCTGATGGACGTCACCTTCAGCGACACCGGCGACATCGACCGCCAGAGTTTTCTGGTCGAGGTGGTCGAAGGCAAGCAGGTCGTGAAGCAGGTGCTGCCCAAGGTGAAGTGATCTTCGCCTCTCCCCGCACGCGGGGAGAGGCCGACGCGCAAAGCGCGGCGGGTGAGGGGGACTCTCCGCGAGTCCAACTGTCACCGTCCTTGCGGAGACTCCCCCTCACCCCGCCCTCTCCCTGCAAGCGGGGCGAGGGAGACGAGAGAGCGGGGCGAGGGAGAGGAGAGAGGGGAACATGTCCAATCTGTTCGATCTTCTGGTCGCCGGACTTGCCACCGGCGCGATCTATGCGCTGGTCGCGGTCGGCTTCACGCTGCTGTGGCAGACCTCGCAGACCATCAATTTCGCGCAAGGCGAGTTCGTGATGCTGCCGGCGTTCCTGATGCTGGCGGCGATGCATGCGGGCGCGCCGTTCTGGCTCGCGATCATCCTCGGCATCCTCTTGTCGATGATCCTGCTCGGGCTCGGCTTCAAGCTGTTGCTCGTCGACCCCATGATGCGCCACGGCGTGCTGCCGCTGGCGATCGCGACCATGGCGCTCGCGATCGGCATCAAGGAAGCGGTCAAGCAGTTCTTCAGCGCCGAAGCCTCGCCCTTCCCCTCGATCGTGCCGACCGGCGACGTCTCCATCTTCGGCCATGCGGTGTCGCTGCAGAGCATCGGCGTGCTCGTCGTCGCCATTCTTGCGGTGCTCGGCCTGACCACGCTGCTGAACCGCACCTCGCTCGGCCACCAGATGCAGGCGGCCGCACAAAATCCGACCGTGGCGCGCATCATCGGCGTGCCGGTCGAGCGCATGATCCTGCTGACCTTCCTGATCAACGCCTTCCTGGTCGCCCTCGCTTCGCTGCTGATCACGCCGATTTATCTGGCAAAATTCTCCTCCGGCGAGGTGCTGGGCCAAGCCGCCTTCATCGCGGCGATCGTCGGCGGCTTCAACCAGGTGCGCGGCGCGATCGCCGGCGGCCTGCTGATCGGCGTGCTCGACAACCTCGCGGCCGCCTATGTCTCCACCCAATATCGCGCCGCCGTGCCGATGATCTTCCTGATCGCCGTCATCCTGTTCCGGCCGCAAGGTCTGCTCGGCCGCGCCGAGGAGCGCACCGTATGAGCGGTTTCGGCAAACCCCTGAAGATCGCGCTCGGCCTTGCCGTCATCGCCGGCCTGATCATCGTGCCCATGAACTTCAACCGCTACGGCCTGTTCATCCTCAGCCAATGGGCGGTGATGAGCATCGCTGCGATGGGGCTCAACCTCACGCTCGGTTACGCCGGCCAGGTCTCGCTGGCGCAGGGCGCCTTCGTCGGCATCGGCGCCTATGCGGCGGCGATCATGACCACCCATGGCTGGCCGCTGCCGGCGGCAATCCTGGTCGCGATCGCCTTGAGCTTTTCGGTCGGCTGGGTGCTCGGCTATCCGGCGCTGCGCGTGCAGCACCATTACCTCGCCTTCGTCACGCTGGCCTTCTCGACCCTCGCCTTCCTGGTGTTCCGGAACGAGAGCTGGCTCACCGGCGGCATCTACGGCATCTCCAACATCCCGCGCCCGCACGTCCTCGGGATCGCCACCAACAAGCCGCTGCCGTTCTACTATGTCTGCCTCGGCTCGCTCGCGATCGTGTCGCTCGCGGTGTGGTGGCTGATCCGATCGCCCTGGGGCCGCGCCTTCATGGCGCTGCGCGAGAATCCCTTGCGCGCGCAATCGCTCGGCATCGACACCCGCCGCTATACGCTGATGGCGTTCGCGATCGGCTCGGCGCTCGGCGGCGTCGCCGGCGCGCTCTACGCGCCGCTGACGCAATATATCGATCCGGTGCCGTTCAACCTGTCGCTCTCGCTCGACCTGCTGATGATGGTGATCGTCGGCGGCGCCGGCTTCTATTTCGGCCCGTTCCTAGGGGCGATGATCGCGGTGCTGCTGCCGGAATGGCTGCGCTTCACCGAGGGCTATTATCTGATGCTCTACGCGGTGGCGGTGATGGGGCTTCTGATCTGGTCGCCGACGGGCATTCTGGGAATCCTCGACCGCTATCTCGCCGAGCGCCGCACCAAGGCGGCGTCCGCGCTGCGCGCCGTCGCAAAATCCCGACTGGAGACGGCGCAATGAGTGCGGTCCTCGAAGTCACCGACATCAAGAAGAACTTTGGCGGCATCCACGCCGTCGACGGCGTCTCCTTCGACGTGCGCGAGGGCGAGATCCTCGGGCTGATCGGCCCGAACGGCTGCGGCAAGTCCACCCTGTTCAACTGCATCCTCGGCCAGCTCACACCATCAGGCGGCGAAGTGAAGCTCGACGGCAAGCTCGTCACGGGCCTGCGTCCCGCCGAGCTCAACAAGCTCGGGGTCAGCCGCACCTTCCAGCTGCTGCAGGTGTTCCCAAAACTCTCGGTGCGCGAGAACCTGATCCTCGCCGGGCAGGAGCACCAGGGCAACATGGCCTCGCGCCTGGTCGGCCGCTCCGATGCCGGGCTGACCGACGCCGCCAACCAGATGATCGGCTTCTTCAAGCTCGACCATCTCGCCGACGAGCCGGCCGGCGGCCTCTCCTACGGCCAGCAGAAGCTGCTCGATGCCGCCATGGCCTTCATGGGCGGCCCGCGCCTCGTGCTGCTGGACGAGCCCGCCGGCGGCGTCAACCCGTCGATGCTGGCGGATCTCAAGGACCGGCTGGTCGCGATCAACCGCGAGAAGAACGCCACCTTCGTCGTGATCGAGCACAACATGGAGTTCGTGATGTCGCTGTGCTCGCGCGTGATGGTGATGGCGGAAGGCAAGGTGCTGGCGATGGGACGCCCGGATGAGGTGCGCAAGAACCCGGCGGTGATCGAAGCCTATCTCGGACATTGAGGACAAGATCATGAGCGAGCCAATCCTCTCGGTTCACAATCTCGTCGGCGGCTATGGCAAGATGACGATCCTGAACGGCACGAGCTTTTCCGTACCGCAGGCCACCATCACCACCATCATCGGCCCGAACGGCGCCGGCAAGTCCACCGTGTTCAAGGCGATCTTCGGCCTGTTGAAGCTGCGCGAAGGCAAGGTCAATTTTGCCGGCCGCGACGTCACGAATTTGAGCCAGCGCGCGCTGCTCAATGCCGGCATCTGCTACGTGCCGCAGGGCCGCAACATCTTTCCCGAGCTGTCGGTCCGCAGCAATATCGAGCTTGGCGGCGTCTCGGCCGGGAAAGGACTCGACCTGCCGAAGCGGATCGAGGCGGCGCTGGATTTGTTTCCGGCGCTGCGCCGCAAATCCGCGCAGCAGGCCTCGACGCTCTCCGGCGGCGAGCAGAAGCAATTGGAGATCGCCCGCTCGCTGCTGCTCGAGCCGAAGCTGGTCCTGATCGACGAACCTTCGATCGGCCTGTCGCCGCTGATGGTGCAGCAGACCTTCGATATCCTCAAGAGCTTGCGCGATCGCGGCGTCACCATCCTGATGATCGAGCAGAACGCGCGCTCGGCACTGGAAATCTCCGACATCGGCATCGTGCTCGAGCTCGGCCAGACCCGCATGGTCGACGATGCCAGGCGCATCCTGAACGACCCCCGCATCGGTCAGCTCTTCCTCGGCGGCGCCATGGAGGAAAGCGCGGCATGAGCGCGCGACTGCGCATCGCCGTCGCCGGCGCCGGCCTGATCGGCCGCCGCCATATCGAGTTGATCACGGCGTCACCGGACTGCGAGCTCGCCGGCATCGCCGACCCCTCGCCTGCTGCGCAGGACTATGCGCAAGCCCGCAAAACTGCCTGCTACGCCGATCACCGCGCGCTGCTGGCGCAGGAAAAGCCCGACGGTCTCATCATCGCCTCGCCCAACATGTTGCACCTGCCGATGGCGCTCGATTGCGCGGCAGCCGGCGTCCCTGCGCTGATCGAAAAGCCGGTGACCGATACGGTCGTCAACGCGCAGCGTCTTTGTGCCGCCGTCGAGCGGGCCGGCGTTCCGATGCTGGTCGGCCATCACCGCCGGCACAATCCGATCATCAAGGCCGCGCGCGAAGCGGTGGCGAACGGCAAGCTCGGCCCGCTCACCGCCGTGGTCGGGCTGTGGTTGCTGAAAAAGCCCGACGACTATTTCGAGGTGGCCTGGCGCCGCGAGCAGGGGGGCGGACCGCTGCTGATCAACCTGATCCACGACATCGACAATCTCCGCTTCATCTGCGGCGAGATCGCCGAGGTGCAGGCGCTGACCTCGAACAAGGTGCGCGGCTTCGCTGTCGAGGACACCGCCGCGCTGCTGCTGCGCTTTGAGCGTGGCGCATTGGGGACGGTGACTGTGTCGGATGCGACGCCGGCGCCGTGGAGCTGGGAGCTGACATCGGGCGAGAACGCTGCGTACCCCAAGCAGGACCAGCCCTGTTACATCCTCTCCGGCACCGAGGGATCGCTTTCCGTGCCCGATATGGAGCTGTGGTCCTACACACAGCAGCCCGGCTGGTATGCGCCGCTGTCGCGCGGAACCATCGCACCGCTCGCGCTCGATCCGCTGGTCGAGCAGCTCCGTCATTTCTGCGCGGTCGTCAGGGGCCAGGAACGGCCTTTGATCACGGCCGAGGATGCAATGGGAACGCTCGCCGTCGTCGAAGCCGTCAGCGAGGCCGCGCGCACGGGCCAGACAATTTCACCGGGGCGGATCATGGAGCAGGCAGCATGAACAAGCGCTCGATCGCGACCGTCTCTCTCTCAGGTACACTCGACGAAAAGCTCCGCGCCATCGCCGCCGCGGGCTTCGACGAGGTCGAGATTTTCGAGAACGATCTGCTGTCGTTCGGCGCGGGTCCGCGCGACATCGCAAAGCTCTGCGGCGACCTCAACCTGAAGATCTCGGCGTTCCAGCCGTTCCGCGATTTCGAGGGCATGCCGGAGCCGCAGCGCGCGCGCAATTTTGCCCGCGCGGAGCGGAAGTTCGATCTGATGCAGGAGCTCGGCACCGATCTCTTGCTGATCTGCTCCAACGTCTCGCCCGCCTCGCTTGGCGGCATCGACCGCGCCGCGGAGGATTTTCGCGAGCTGGGCGAACGCGCAGCCAAGCGCTGCTTACGCGTCGGCTACGAGGCGCTGGCCTGGGGCCGCCATGTCAACGACTATCGCGACGCCTGGGAGATCGTGCGGCGCGCCGATCATGCCGCGATCGGAATCATCCTCGACAGCTTTCACGCGCTGGCGCCCGGCTTTCCGGTGCGCGCGATGGCCTCGATCCCCGGCGACAAGATCTTCCTGGTGCAGCTTGCCGACGCGCCGAAGCTCGAGCTCGACATCCTGTCCTGGAGCCGGCACTTCCGCTCCTTCCCCGGCCAGGGCGATCTGCCGGTCGGCGAGTTCATGGCGGCGGTCGCTGCGACCGGCTATGCCGGGCCGCTGTCGCTGGAGATCTTCAACGACCAGTTCCGCGCCGGCTCGGCCGCGCAGACCGCGCTCGACGGCCTGCGCTCGCTGATCCTGCTGGAGGACCAGCTCGCGCCGGACTGGCCGAAATTTGCCGCCGAGCCGCTGGCACCGAAGGCGAAGAGCCGCGGCACCGGCTTCGTCGAGTTCGCCGTCAACGAGAGCAAAGCCGGCGACCTCGGCTGCCTGTTCTCGCAACTCGGCTTCCGCAAGACCGGCGCGCATCGCAGCAAGGCGGTGGAGCGCTGGTCGCAGGGCAAGGTCGAGCTCGTCATCAACAGCGAGACCGACGGCTTTGCCCATTCGCACTATGTCACGCACGGCCCCGGCGTCTGCGCCATCGCGCTCGACGTCGACAATGCCGGCCTTGCCATGCAGCGCGCCGAGATGCTGAAGGCGCGCACCTTCTATCAGCCGGTCGGCCCGGGGGAATTGGAGATTCCCGCGATCCACGGCGTCGGCGGCAGTCTGCTCTATTTCCTCGATCAGGCCGGCAAGAACTGGGACACCGATTTCGAGCCTGTCCCTGGCGATGCGAGCGCGGACGCCCTGCTCGCCGTCGACCACATCGCGCAGTCGATGCCCTATGACGAGATGCTGTCCTGGCTGCTTTTCTACACCGGCATCCTCGACCTCAAGCGCCTGCCCCAGATGGAGATCGCCGATCCCAGAGGTCTCGTGCAGAGCCAGGCCATCGTCAATGCCGACCAGAGCCTGCGCTTCGTGCTCAACGGCTCCTCCGCCAACCGCACGCTGCCGGCGCGCTTCATCTCGGAGTTTTTCGGCTCGGGCGTGCAGCACGTCGCCTTTGCGTGCGAAGACATCTTCACGACGGTCGCCGAGATGCGCAAGCGCGGCGCGGATTTTCTCGATATCCCCGCCAACTACTATGACGACATCGAAGCCAGATACGACCTCGCGCCCGAGCTGATGGCGCAGCTTCGCGCCAACCACATCCTCTACGACCGCGAGGGCGACGGCGAATTCTTCCAGGTCTACACCCACATCTTCGACGAGCGCTTCTTCTTCGAGATCGTCGAGCGCAGGAATTATCAGGGGTTCGGTGCGGCGAACGCCGGCATCAGGCTCGCAGCGCAGTCCCGCGAGGTGCGGCCGGCGAGCATGCCGCGGGTGTAGCCGCTGCTTCCCCTCTCCCCCTGTGGGAGAGGGTGGCTCGCCGCGATAGCGGCGAGACGGGTGAGGGGTATTTCTCCGCGAACACGATAGAAGTTGCTTCGCGGAAAGATACCCCTCATCCGGCGCTTCGCGCCACCTTCTCCCACAAGGGGAGAAGGGGCAACGTCGCTTGCGGCTACTTCATCGGGCACTTGTCGTGGAAGCGATCCTGGTCGTTCTCGACGATGGTCGCGACCGTCTTCAGCGAGAGCTGCCCTTCGCCGTCCTTGACCACGTCCTGGAGATAGAAGCTCTGCACCGGGATGTGGTTCTTGCCGTATTTGAACGCACCGCGCAGCGACTTGAAGTTGGCCTTCTCCATCTCGGCCTTCATCGCGTCCTTCTTGCTGGTGTCGCCCTTCACCGCGACCACCGCGCTGTTGATGAGCTGGGCCGCGTCATAGGATTGCGCGCCGTAATAGGTCGGACGCAGCCCAGGATATTTCTTGCGGTAGTCGGCGACGAAGCGCTTGTTCTGCTCGTTGGGGAGGTCGTTGACCCATTCCTGCGCGCCGGGCACGCCGAGTGCGTTGTCCTTCTGCAGCGGCAGCGACAGCTCGTCGACGGTGAACGCCGTGTAGAGCGGCATGGTGCTCTTGAGGCCCGCCTGCGCATATTGATTGAGGAACTGCACGCCGGCCGCGCCCGGATAGAACACGAAGATCGACTCCGCGCCCGAGGCGCGCGCCTTGGAGAGCTCGGCGGAGAAGTCGAGCTGGCTCGGCCACACCGTGTATTCCTCGCCCTTGACCTCGCCCTTGAAGGTGCTCTTCACACCCGCGAGCATGTCCTTGCCGGCCGCGTAGTTCGGGCCGATCAGGAACACGCTCTTGACGCCCTTCTGGTTCATGTAGAGGCCCATCGCGGCGGGCGTCTGGTCGTTCTGCCAGGAGGTCGAGAACACGTAAGGGCTGCACAGCTCGCCGGCGAGCTGCGACGGGCCGGCATTGGCCGAGATCAGGAAGGTCTGCGAATCCACGGCCGTCTTCAGCGAGGCCAGCAGCACGTTCGACCAGATGTAGCCGACGATGAAATCGACCTTGTCGGACTGCACCAGCTTCTCGGTCTTCTGCTTGCCGACGTCAGGCTTCTGGCCGTCGTCCTCGTAGATCACCTCGACCGGCTTGCCGTCCATCTTGCGGCCCATGTGGTCAAGCGCGAGCTCGAACGAGTTGCGCATGTCGTTGCCGATCACGGCGGTCGGGCCGCTAAAGGTCGAAACGAAACCGATCTTGATGGTGTCGCCGGCGAAAGCCGGGCTCGCCAGCACCAGCGCCGCTGCGCCCGCCAGCCAGAATGCCGTTTTCATAATCACTCCCCTCCTTATGATTGAGCCCGCAAGCGGGGTGATCGCCGCCCCGGGCCTTCTCTATTGAACGCAAAATCTGTCGAGCCGCCAATGGCTCAGCGCCTGCCCCTGCACCATATTTCGCCCCGATCGGAGATGGCAAGAAATATAATGCTACTCCTTCGGCCAAGGCCCGATCAGGCCTGCGGCGCTTTCTCGCGCCGGATCGATACGCCCCGCCTATGTCGCGATTGATGGCCTCTATTGGACCGCGACGCCCGATCCGCACTTAAATGAGGAAGAGCAGCAGCGAGATTCGAGGGCGTATCATGGCCGCACATCCCCATCGCGTCGTCATCGTCGGCGCCGGCTTCGGCGGGCTGGAGACGACTTACCGGCTTGCCGGCGCCCCGGTCGAGATCACGCTGATCGACCGCCGCAACCATCATCTGTTCCAGCCGCTGCTCTACCAGGTCGCGACCGCCTCGCTCGCCACCAGCGAGATCGCCTGGCCGATCCGCCATCTCATGCGCGACCGCCGTGAGGTGACGACGCTGTTTGCGACCGTGAGCGGCGTCGATGCCGACAGGCGCTGCGTGCAGATCGACGACGGCAGCGAGGTGCCCTACGACACGCTGGTGCTGGCGACCGGCGCGCGCCACGCCTATTTCGGCCACGACGAATGGGAGCAATGGGCGCCCGGCCTGAAGACGCTGGAGGACGCGACCACGCTGCGCCGGCACATCCTGGTGGCATTCGAGCGCGCCGAACGCGAGACCGATCCGGCCAGGCGCGCGGCGCGGCTGACCTTCGTCATCGTCGGCGCCGGCCCGACCGGCGTCGAGCTCGCCGGCACCATCGCCGAGATGGCGCATCACACCTTGCCCGCCGACTTCCGCAACATCGACACCCACAAGGCGCGCGTCGTGCTGATCGAGGCGGGACCGCGCGTGCTGGCCGGCTTTCCCGACGATCTCTCCGCCTACGCGCAGGCCTCGCTGGAAAAGATCGGCGTGGAGGTCGTGCTGGGACAGGCCGTCACCGAGATCAATCGCGAGGGCGTGGTGTTCGGCGGCAAGCTGCTCGAAGCCAAGACGCGAATCTGGGCTGCCGGCGTCCGCGCCTCACCTGCCGCCGAATGGCTGGGTGCTCCCGCCGACCGCGCCGGACGCGTGCAGGTGGAGGCCGACCTCACCATTCCAGGCCATCCCGAGATCTTTGCGATCGGCGACACCACCAGCATCAACGCCTGGAACGGCAAGCCGGTGCCCGGCATCGCGCCGGCAGCCAAGCAGCAGGGCCGCCATGTCGCCGAGACCATCAAGGCCCGCCTGCGCGGAGCCGCGACCGGCCCGTTCCGCTACAAGCACGCCGGCAGCCTCGCCCAGATCGGCAAGCGCCTGGCGGTGATCGACTTCGGCAAGGTCAAGCTGCGCGGCACCATCGCATGGTGGATCTGGGGCATCGCCCACATCTACTTCCTGATCGGCCTGCGCCATCGCCTCAGCGTCGCCTTGAGCTGGCTCTGGATCTACGCCCGAGACCAGCGCGCGGCGCGGTTGATCACGCAAGGGAGCAGCAAGGTCGTGTAGTGGCCAGCGCTGCGCGCGTTCCTCCTACCCTCCCCTGGAGGGGGAGGGTCGCTGCGCATGCAGCGAAGCGAAATGCGCAGCGGGGTGGGGTGACGGTCTCTCCGCCGGGGCGGTGCCCGTGCTGAGAGATCACCCCACCCCGCTCGCGCTTCGCGCGATCGACCCTCCCCCTCCAGGGGAGGGTAAGAGGAGACCGCGCTCTCTCTAGCTACTTCACCAATTCACACCCGCCCTCCGCCAGCGGGCGGAAGGCCTGATCCGCGGGAATCGTCGAGACCAGCTTGTAGTAGTCGTAAGGGTATTTCGACTCCTCCGGCTTCTTCACCTCGAACAAGTACATGGGGTGCACGACGCGGCCGTCCTGGCGGATGGTGGTGTCGCCGAACAGCTTGTCCTTGCCCTTGAACTTCTTCATCTCGGGCACGGCGTCCCTGGCATTGTCGCTGCCGATGGCCGCGACGGCGTTGAGGTAGGCGAGCGTCGAGGCATAGACGCCGGCCTGGTTGCCGCTCGGCATCTTGCCGTTCATGCCGGGCCGCGCGGCGAAGCGCTTGGCAAAGGCGCGGGTATCGTCGTTCATGTCCCAGTAGAAGGCTTCCATCAACTGGAGACCCTGCGCGACCTTGATGCCCATGCCGTGGACGTCGTTGATGAAGAGCAGGAAGGCGACGAGCTTCTGGCCGCTCTGCTGGATGCCGAACTCGGCGGCCTGCTTCACCGCGTTGATGGTGTCACCGCCGGCATTGGCAAGCCCGATCACCTGCGCCTTCGAGCCCTGCGCCTGCAACAGGAAGGAGGCGAAGTCGGAGGTGCCGAGCGGATGCTTGGAGGAGCCGAGCACCTTGCCGCCGTGTCCTTCGATGTATTTCTGCGCCTCTGCCTCGATGCCCTTGCCGAGCGCATAATCGACCGTGAGGAAGTACCAGTCCTTGCCGCCGCGCGACATCATGGCCGCCGCCGTGGTGTTGCCGGTCGCCCAGGTGTCGTTGACCCACTGGATGGTGTTGGGCGAGCAGGCCTTGCCGGTGAGGTCCGAGCTTGCGGTCGACGACGCCAGGAACGTCATGCGGCTGTCGCGCAGCAGCGTGTTGATGGAGAGGCCGACGGCCGAGTTCGGCACGTCGACGATGGCATCGACGCCTTCGACGTCGAGCCATTTGCGCGCGATGGCGTTGCCGACATCGGCCTTGTTCTGGTGGTCGGCGTAGACGATCTCGACCTTGATGCCCTTGCCGCCGCCGTTGAAATCCTCCGCCGCCATGCGCGCGGCTTCCACCGAGCCCATGCCGTTGGTGTCCTGGAAGATGCCGGAGATGTCGTTGAGCACGCCGATGCGCACGACATTGTCCGATATCTCCGCGCTCGCCGCGCCGGTGATCAGGCTCGTGGCCAGCGCAAGCGTCCACTTCAAGTGCTTCATCATTCCCTCCCCTGTTTGTTGGTTGCCGGTCGTCGCCGGCGCATCGAAATTCAGACGTCTTCAGATCAGACCTGCCGCTCCGGCAGTCTCACGACGAGCCCATCGAGTTCGGGCGTGATATTGATCTGGCAGGACAGCCGGCTGTTCGGCCGCCGCTCGGCCGCGGTGCCGTCGAGCAGCGCGTCCTCGTCGCCGGCCATGGCGGCCAGCCGCGCGAGCCAGCTCTCGTCGACATAAACGTGGCAGGTCGCGCACATGGCGTTGCCGCCGCACTCGGCCAAAATGCCGTCGAGGCCGTGCCGGGTCGCGGCCTGCATGACGCTCTCGCCGCCTGAGGTCTCGACGCGCTCGGACTTGCCGTCGGGATGAATGAAGGTGATGGCAGGCATCGAAGCTCCTCGTCAGGCCGGGGTGATGGTCACGGGCAGGCTGTCGAGCCCGCGCAGCGTGTTGTTGAAGCGGCGCTTCGGCTCGCCCGTGATCTCGATCTTCGCGATCCGGCGCGCCAGCGCGGTGAGCATCACCTCGCCTTCGAGGCGCGCGACGAGCTGGCCGACGCACATGTGGATGCCCGAGCCGAAGCCGACATGGCCGGAGGTCCGCCGGGTGATGTCGTAGCTGTCGGGCTGGTCCCAGCGCCGCGGATCGCGGTTGGCGGCGGCGAGGAACATCAGCACCTTCTCGCCTTCGCCGATCGTCGCGCCTGAGAGTTCGACCTCGCGCGTGGTGGTGCGGAAGAAGGTCTGCACCGGGCTTTCGAACCGCACGGCCTCCTCGAAAGCATTGCGCGCCAGCGTCAGATCATCGCGCAGCCGCTGCCACTGGTCGGGGAAGCGCGCGAGGCAATAGACCGCGGCACCGATGCCGTTGACTGTCGTGTCGAGACCGGCCGACAGCAGCGAGCGCACCAGCAGCGGCGCTTCGGTGGCCGTGATGGCGCCCTCGTCGGCCTGCGCATGAATGCAGGCCCCGAAGCCACCGGGCGCGAGATTGTCGCGCTGGCACTGTTCGGCGACATAGGCCTGATGCGGCGCAGAGCGCGCGATCGCCTGCTGGCGTAGCTCGTTCGGCGGACCGAACGCGTTGAACACGACGCTGGCATAGGGAATGAGATGCTCGCGTCCCTCCGGCTTCAGGCCCAGCGCATCCGGAAAGATCGAGAGCGGATAGGCCTCCGCAAGATCGGTGATCGCATCGAAGCTGCGCTTGTCCAGCAGCGCGTCGACCCGCTCCTCGGCCGCCGCCGCAAAGCGGTCGCGGACCTGTTTCATCACGGTCGGCGACAGCACTTTCGACAGCACGGCGCGGGTGCGGGTGTGCGCGGGCGGATCGGCCTCCAGGATCAGGCTCGGCGGCCGCCACGGCGTCTCCTTCTTGAAGTCGGACAGGCCGACACCGCGGCTGGAGCAGAAGGTGACGGGATCGTTCAGGACGGCATGGACCTCGGCATAGCGCGCCACGCCGTAGACGTTCCACTTGTCGAGATAGACCACCGGCCCCGCCTCCCGCAGCCGCTGATGCGCCGGATAGGGATCGGCAAAGAAGGTCATGTCGAAGGGATCGACATCGAGATGCGGAACGGACGCAGGATCCGTCGATGCCGGAGTGCCGGATACGGTCATGGGAGACCTCCCTCATTTTGATCTTGTGAAAGGACGGCGCATGCCCTTAGGTCTTTCGGCCCGCCGCGAGTCAGAACCCCGCCATGCCGCCGTCCTTGACCAGATCCCGCCACAAGCCTGCGCCCAATGATGCGGGGCCGACGCTCGATCTCGACCGTTACGTCCCGGCGTTCGTCACCTTCATCGCCAACAAGCTCTCGAACAGCGCGACCGCGTTCTATCAGCGGGAGTTCGGCGTCAACGTCACGGAATGGCGGATCATGTCGCTGCTGGCGATCGAGCCGGGCATTCCGGCTTCGCGCATCTGCCACGTCATCGGCTTCGACAAGGGGCCGGTGAGCCGGACGCTGGCGGGGCTGGAGAAGCGCGGACTGGTCTCGATCCGCACCGATCCCAATGACGGCCGCACCCATTCGATCGCGCTGACGGCGAAGGGCCGCGCCACCCATGACAAGGTGATCGTCGCAGCGCTCGAGCGCGAGCGGCGGCTGCTGTCGTGCCTCGACAAGAACGAGCGCGAGTTGCTGATCGACCTGCTCCGCCGGCTGCACGAGAATCTCGGCGCGGTCACCGGCGGCACGGAAGCCTGACGGGGCGCGCGTCTGGCGCGCCCCTCCGTCACGTCCGGGCATGCGCCAGCGTTTGCCGGCGGCACCATGTGGGCCGAGCATTGTTTCCTCCAGGATCGGACGCGGCGGTTTCCCCGCCGTCATCGCTTCCCGGAACGGTTCGCACAAATTAGTTGCTTAGGCAACAAAAGAATCAGAAATATATTGCGGCAGGATGACTGGCGTGGTTGAGCGCTACGCTCTCGTGTCCCGGACGCGCTGCAGCGTGAAACGCTGCTGCGCCGAGCCGGGACCCATGCGACTCCGCGCACGACGAGAGATGGGCCCCGGCTCAGCAGCGCATCACTGCGTGCTGCGCCGCGTCCGGGGCACGGGAGCAACGCGTGCGATCCTTTGCAGTTACACCCCGATCCACTCCGACGACGCGCCATCGTTCAATCGCGCCACCGCATCCGCACGCCGCGTCAGCACGGCGCGCTGGTTGATGTAGCCCTTGTCGGTGATCTCGCCGCCGTCGACCGAGGGCGGCTCGGCAAGCAGCAGCGCGCGGGTGGCGTGGCCGGAGGAGTGAGGGCCCTGCTGCTTCAGTTTCGCGAGCCCTTGCGCGATGGCGGTCCTGACCTTGTCGCGCGCGAGCACCTCGGTCACATCGGCCGTATCGCCCAGGCCGGCATGCGCACGGCAAGCCGCGATGTTCGGGAACACCAGGAAGCGCACCTCGTCGCCGCCGTGACCGGCGACGACGATATCCTGCGCCAGCGGTGCGAGCGCGGCGATGCCGGCGACGCGCAGCGTGCCGACGCTGACCCAGGTGCCGGAATTGAGCTTGAAGTCTTCCGCGACACGGCCGTCGAAGAACAGGCCGCGCTCCGGCCGCTCGCGATCAGCAAGCTTCACCGCATCGCCGATGAGATAAAACCCCTCTTCGTCGAAGGCCTGCCGGGTCAGCTCGGGCGCCTTCCAATAGCCCGGCGTGACGTTGGGACCGCGCACGCGCACCTCGAGCTTGTCGCCTGACGTGACCAGCTTCAACTCGGTGCCCGGAATCGGCACGCCGATATTGCCGGAGCGCTCGGCAAGGAAGTGGCAGTCGGTCGCAAGCGGCGAAGTCTCGGTCGAGCCCCAGGCCGAGACCATCGGCAGCGCGCGGCCGACCGTTTTGAGCGAGAGCTCTTCGAGCGCGTCCCACAGGTTCTGCGGCAGCGCGGCGCCGGCATAGAAGGCGAACTTCACCTCGCTGAAGAAGCGGCGGCAGAGCTCCTCGTCGCCGCGCAGCGCCGCGATCAGCATGTCGAGGCCGCGCGGCACGTTGAAATAGACCGTCGGCATCACGCTTTTCAAATTGGCGAGCGAGGTCGCAAACAGCCCGGGCGCGGGCTTGCCGCCGTCGATATAGAGCGAGCCGCCGTTGCGCAGCACGAGATTGAAATTGTGGTTGGCGCCGAAAGTGTGGCTCCAGGGCAGCCAGTCGAGAATGACGAGATCGCCGCGTCCCGGCTGCAGGAAGGTCCAGGTCTGCGCCTTGGCCTGCTGGCTCGAGGTCAGCATGCGCTGGGTGTTGATGACGGCTTTCGGCGTGCCGGTCGAGCCCGACGTGAACAGGAATTTGGCGATCGTGTCGGGCGTCACCGCGGCGAAAGCCGCCGTGACCTCGGCGCTCTCCGGCGTCGCCGCGACCTCGCGGAAGGCGAGCGCGCCGGCATCACCCTCCTTGCCGCTGATGAGCTGCGCGCTGTGCAGCGGTTCGATGGCTGCCAGCGCGGCCGCGAACGGCCCGGTCGCGGAGACATAGATCGCGCCGGGATCGAGCAGCGTGATCATGCTCTTGAGCTTCTCGAAATCCCTCGACATCAGCGAATAGGCCGGCGAGATCGCGGCCGAGGGCACGCCGACATGCTGGGCGGCCAGCGCGAGCAGCGCGTGATCGACGCTGTTGTCGGAGAGGATCGCGAGCGGGCGTTCCGCGCTGAGGCCCTGCGCCAGAATCCAGGACGCTGCCGCACGCACCTGGCGCAGCGCCTTTGCGTAGGTGACCGTGGTCCAGGGCGCATCGATATGGCCCCGCTCCGCAAGGAAGATCGCATCGGGCGTCTGCCGGGCGAAATGCTCCAGCCAATCGCCGACGCAGCGCGCGCTGCTACCTAGCGGTTCGGGCGAGCGCAGCAAGATGCTGCCGTCGGCGCGGCGCTCTGCGACGGTCCGTGGCGTTGCGAACAGGCCTGCCACGTCACCGCGTGGGGCGACAGTCATGTGTTTCCTCCCTCCGCCCGGATCCGGGACCGGCCGCAGCCTCGTTCCGAGCTGCCTTGGCCATAATGTTGGGCAGGACAATTGTTGTCGTCAACAACAATCTTTCCTTCATGACCGCCGAGCGCTAGGCTCTTCTTCCGCTCCCCGCGCGCGGGGAGCGGCGAAGCGGACCTTGCAGGGAGAGAAAGTCGGTGAGAACGACGTCGCGCGAGACCGGGGATTCCTCACGCAAACGCGCGGGCAACGGCGCGGCGGTCCGCGACGTCGCCGACGACATCGGCCTCGACGCGCTGGTCGGTCACGCCGGCTATGCGGTGCGGCGCTTCCAGATCTGGATCTTCCAGGACTTCATCAAGACGCTTGGCGCGGTGGACATCCGGCCGACGCAATATTCGGTGCTGACGGTGATCGGCGCCAATCCGGGCCTGTCGCAGATGGCGGTGGCCAAGCGCCTCGGCATCGAGCGCGCCCGGCTGGTGCATCTGCTCGACAGCCTCGAGCAGCGCAAATATGTGAAGCGGGTCAAGTCGAAGGCCGATCGGCGCTCCCACGCGCTGCATCTCACCGCACATGGCGAGACGGCGCTGGCGAAATTCAAGCGGCTCGCCGCCGAGCACGAGCGGCATGTCGAGGACAAGATCGGCAAGGAAAACCGGGAGCAGCTGCTGCGGATCCTTGCCGGCTTCACCTGATCCGGACCGCCCAATATTTATGCAGATGCCCGTAACAGGGCGCTGGCACGACCACCTGACGGGTCGCCGAAATATCTCCCAACTCACTGATCCCACGATAATATCCCGGGCGACCATCCTGCCTGGATTCTGTACACAATGGCACATCGCTTGCTTCAATCCGGGTGAAGCATGGTGCCGGAGTTTTGACGCATGGGGGCTGAGCAGCCTGAAACGATCGCCGCGATTGTGGCCGCGCATCGCGCGGGCACGCTGACGCCGGCGCAGACGATCGCGCGGGCGTATCAGCGCATCCGCGATTACAACGATCCGGCCGTCTTCATCAGCCTGCGCGAGGAGAAGGATGCGGTCGCGGAGGCCGAGAAGCTCGCCGCGCGCGCGGACGCCGCCAGCCTGCCGCTCTACGGCGTGCCGGTCGCGGTGAAGGACAATATCGACGCACTGGGCTTTGCGACCACGGCGGCCTGCCCGGCCTTTTCCTATACACCGGCACACGACTCGACCGCAGTGGCGCGGCTGCGCGCCGCCGGCGCCATCATCATCGGCAAGACCAATCTCGACCAGTTCGCAACCGGCCTCGTCGGGGTGCGCTCGCCCTACGGCATCCCCCGCAATTCGATCCGCGAGGATCTCATCCCCGGCGGCTCGAGCTCCGGCTCCGCGGTCGCGGTCGGCGCGGGTCTCGTGCCGCTGTCGCTTGGCACCGACACCGCAGGCTCCGGCCGCGTGCCGGCGATGCTCAACAACATCGTCGGGCTGAAGCCTAGCCTCGGCATGATCTCGAATACGGGGCTCGTGCCGGCCTGCCGCACGCTCGACTGCATATCGGTCTTCGCGCTGACGGTGGATGATGCTGCACTCGCTTTGTCCGTGATGGCAGGGCCGGACCCGACTGACCCGTTCTCACGCGACCGGCCGCTGGGCGCGATCACGCCGCTTCCGTCAAGCTTGCGCCTCGGCGTGCCGCGCAACGGACAGCTGATCTTCTTCGGCGACAAGAAAGCGGAGACCGCCTACGCCGATGCGCTGAAGCGCTGGACCGCGCTCGGCGCAACGCTGGTCGAGTTCGACCTCGAACCGTTCTACGAGACGGCGCGGCTCCTCTATGAGGGCCCCTGGGTCGCCGAGCGTTATCTCGTGATCAAGGATCTGCTCGCGTCGGCGCCTGACGCGATTCATCCGGTGACGCGCGAGATCACCGCCGCCGGCGCACGGCTGACGGCGGCCGACACCTTCTCGGCGCTGTATCGTTTGCAGGGCCTGCGCAAGATCGCCGAGCGCACCTTTGCCGATATCGACGCGCTGGTGCTGCCGACCGCGCCGACGGCCTACACGACCGCGCAGGTGCTCGCCAATCCGATCGAGCTCAACAGCCGGCTCGGCACCTACACCAATTTCGTCAATCTGCTCGATCTCTGCGGCCTCGCTTTGCCGACCTCACTGCGCGCCGACGGCGTTCCGTTCGGCATCACGCTGCTGGCGCCCGCGGGGCGCGATGCGATGCTGGCCAGCATCGGCCGCGTTTTCCATGCGGACGCCAGGTTGAGTCTCGGCGCAAAGGGCACGGCGCAGGCGCCGCTCGCGCCGCTGACCGCAAACACGGGCGATGAGATTCCCGTTGCCGTGGTCGGCGCGCATCTGTCCGGTATGGCGCTGAACGGCGAATTGACGGCGCTGAACGGCAAGCTGATCGAGGCGACAAAGACTGCGCCGGACTACAAGCTCTATGCGCTGAAGACCACGCCGCCGAAGCCGGGCCTGCTGCGCGTCGCGACCGGCACGGGCGCCGCGATCGAGCTGGAGATCTGGTCGCTGTCGGCGGCGGCGTTCGGCAAGTTCGTGAATGCGATTCCGGCGCCGATGGCGATCGGCACGCTGCGGCTCGCGGATGGACGCAGCGTGAAGGGATTTCTGGTCGAGCCCGAAGTGCTGGGCGATGCGCGGGATATCACCGCGTTTGGGGGATGGCGGAAGTATATGACGGAAGGTGCGAAGGCGTAACCGGTCTCGTGTCCCGGGCGCAGCGCATCACGCAGTGGTGCGCTGCTGAACCGGGACCCATGGAGTTGCTGTGCGTGATGGATAGATGGGTCCCGGCTCTGCGGAGCAGCGCTGCGCGCTGCACCGCGTCCGGGACGCGGATGCATCACACCGACACCGCGTAGATCTCGTACTCCCCGCGCACCAATTCGATATGCGCGCGCATCGCAGCAGCCGCGCCCTGCTTGTCGCCCCGCATGATGGCGACGACGACGCGGTCGTGCTCGGCCTGCGATTTTGCCAACCGGCCGAGATTGCGGAACTGGGCGCGGCGGAACGGCTGCACGCGAACGCGCGTCGCCAGCGTGATCTCGGCGATATAGCCGTTCTGCGATCCTGCATAGATCGCGTTGTGGAAGCGTTCGTTGACCTCGTGAAAGCGATCGGGATTTCCGGTGTAGCTCAGCACCCGCAGCTCTTCGTGGATCGCCTCCAGGCCGTGACGCTCGGCGGCCGACATGCGCTCGGCTGCAAGGCCGGCGCACAGCGCCTCCAGCTCCGCCATCGCCTCGAACATGCCTGTCAGCCGTTCGAACGAGGGCTGCGCCACCACCGCGCCACGATGGGCACGCGCCTCGACGAGGCCGCTGGCGACCAGCTGACGCAACGCCTCGCGCACCGGCGTCCGCGAGACGCTGAAGCGGCGCGCGATGTCGGTCTCGTCCAGGGGCGAGCCGGGCGCGAGGGCGCCGCGCACGATCTCGTCGGCGAGCTGCAGGCGCAGCTCCTCGGCGCGCGTGACCTTCTGCACTGATGGCGAGGCACGGTCGACGCGGGGCACCACCGGCTCGGCCGGCAACGCTCCGGGCGGAAAGTCGTCAAGCGTCATACGGTCAGGTCTCTTTCGGCTCGTCGATGATGCTGACATGGGCGGCGACCACACGCCAGCCCTCGGGAAAGCGAATCCAGGTCTGCATCTGCCGGCCGACCTTGCCGGGCGCCGTGTCGCGATAGAACAGGGTGGAGGCCACGGCGGTGTCGCGGCCATAGCTGGAGATGACGGTCCTGGCGGTGCGGCGGTTGAGGCCGACCGGCGAGCGCGCGGCGCGGAAGCCGTTGATCGCCTCATAGCCGTAGAGGTTCTCACCAATGCCGTAGCGCAGCGTGCGGGGATCGTTGCGGAACAGCTCGCCGAGCACCGCGACGTCATTGGTGATGAGCGCCTGCTCGTAACGATCGAACGCGGCTTTGACTTCCGCGATCACCTCGGGGAGATCGATCTCCATCTCAAATTCCTCTTAAAGTCCCCTCGGGGCCGGCGCCGACACCACACCCATCTTTTCCAGGGCGTGCGCGACGCGGAGCGCGATGTCCTCGCGCCATGGCGCAGCGATGATCTGCACGCCGATCGGCAGCGGTTCGAGCGGAACCGGGACGGCGACCACCGGCAGTCCGATGAAGGAGATCGGCTGGGTGTGGATGCCAATATTGGCGCGCACCGGCAGCTCTACGCCATCGAGATTGAAATTCACCTGGCCGAGCTTCGGCGCAGTGCAGGGCGTCGCCGGCGCGATCAGCACGTCGACCGATTTGAAGATCTTGGCGAGCTCGGCGCGATACCAGCGGCGGAACTTTTGCGCGCGGTCGACCAGCGCTGCCGGCACCATGGCGCCCGCGATCAGCCGGTCGCGCACGGCCGGATCGAAATCGTTCGCCCGCTGGCGCAGGCGATCGAGATGCAGCGAAGCACCTTCGGTGGTGGAGATGACATAAGCCGCCGCGCGGGCGCGCGCGGCCTCGGGAATGTCGACCACCCTCGTTGCGCCGAGCGCCTTGGCGACGCGGCTGACGGCCTCGACGGCTTCCGGAAACACGTTCTTCTGGAAGTACCCGCCGGCGATGGCGATGCGCAGGTCCGAGACCGGATTGGCGATCAGCGGCAGCGTCGGCTCCAGCCCGCGCGTGGTGCAGGCGCTGTCCTCCGCGTCCGGGCCCTGCATTGCATCATAAGCGAGTGCGAGATCGGCGACGGAGCGCGCGAACGGACCGAGGTGGTCGAGGCTCGCGACGAACGGGAACGAGCGCGCCCGCGACAGCCTTCCATAGGTCGGCTTCAAGCCAAAAATGCCGCAGAACGAGGACGGCACTCGGATCGAGCCATTGGTGTCCGAGCCGAGCGCGATCGGCACCAGCGCGCCACCGACGGCACTGCCCGAACCGCCCGAGGAACCACCGGTCATCCGCGTGGTGTCATGCGGATTGCGCGAGGGGCCGTCATGGACGTTCTCGCCGGTGAAGTCGTAGGCGTATTCGCCCATGTTGAGCGCGCCGACCAGCACGGCGCCGGCGGCTTCCATGCGCTCGATCAGTGTTGCGTCGCGCTTTGCGGGCGCGCGATCGCGGTTGATCTTCGAGCCCGCGCGGGTCGGGAGGCCTGCGACATCGAAGAGGTTCTTCACCGCGAAGGGCACGCCGGCGAGCGGGCCGACATCCCTGCCTGCGGCGATGTCGGCATCGACGGCGCGCGCCTTGGCGCGGGCGCGCTCGGCGGTGACGTCGGTGAAGGAATTGAGGATGCCGTCGTGCTGCTTGATGCGCACGAGAGCGGCTTCGGTCGCATCGAGTGCGGACATCTTGCCGCCCGCAACCGCCTTCGCGATTTCGGCGGCCGTCATCTCTGGCTTGCTGGTCATGGCAGCATCAGGCGGTGAAGATCGGCGCCGGCTCGGTCTCGTCCGGCAGCGCGAATTCGTCGACGAGGCGGCCAAGCCGCAGCGAGACTTCGAGATTGGCGCGCACCGCGGGCCGCCAGGCCTCCTCGACCGGCAGCGCCAGCGCTTTCGATACGGCGTAGATATAGTCGTCCAGCGGTTCGGCCATCTCGCTTCTCAAACAATCAGTGCAACGGCGGATGCGGGATCGCCGTCAGCAGTTCCTTGGTGTAGTCGTCCTTGGGATCGCTGAGGACCTGCTCGGAAGAGCCCTCCTCGACGATCCGTCCCGTCCGCATCACAATGACACGATCGCACAGCAAGCGCACCACATTCAAATCATGCGAGACGAACAGATAGCTCATACCTAGCCGCGCCTTCAGGTCCTGGAGCAGGTTGAGCACCACGGCCTGCACCGAGACGTCCAGTGCCGCCGTCGGCTCGTCCAGGATGACGAGCTTGGGATGCAGCGCGATGGCGCGGGCGATGCCGACGCGGGCCTTCTGGCCGCCGGAGAGCTGATGCGGAAAACGATCCAGCAGATTGTGCGGCAGGCCGACCATGGTCGCCAGCTCCTCGCAGCGGGCGCGGAGTGCATCGCGGCCCCTGACGTCGCCGAGCTGCATGATGGGGTCGGCGATGGCGCGGGCGGCGGTGAAGCGCGGGTTGAGGCTGTCGGTCGGATCCTGGAACACCATCTGGATGCGGCTGCGCTGCGGCAGCCGGGCAAAGTTGGCAGGCGCAATGCCGCCGATGTCCTCGCCGTCGAACTGGATCAGGCCGGAGGTCTGGTCCAGGAGGCGCATCACCATCATCGACGTGGTCGATTTGCCGCAGCCGGACTCGCCGACGAGACCGACGCTCTCGCCGTGGCCGATCGAAAAGCTGATGCCGTCGACGGCGCGGAACACGTCCGGCTCCACGGGCGGCTTGCGGCCGAACAGCTTTCCGAGCGTCGCCGTGGCGCCCTGGCGGGGGTATTCCTTGACGAGCTTTTCGATGCGGAGGAGGGGCGAACTCTTCTCGTCACCCCCGGGCTTGACCCGGGGGTCCATCGCTTGAGACGAATCTTGCGAAGTGTGATGGATGGCCGGGTCAGGCCCGGCCATGACGGATGCGGATGAGGACGCGCCCTCTTCCTCCGGCAGCAGATCCCGCAAGGACACGCCGAGCCGCGGCGTCGCGCGCATCAGCTTCTTGGTGTAGGGGTGCTGCGGGTTGGCGAAGATGTCGGCCGCCTTGGCGGTCTCGACGACGCGGCCCTTCTCCATCACCACGACGCGGTCGCAATAGGCGGCCGCTAAGCCGAGATCATGCGTGATCAGGATGGTGGACATCGCCTTGCGTTTGGTCAGCTCGACGATCAGATCCATCACCGCCTTCTGCGTGGTGACGTCGAGGCCCGTGGTCGGCTCGTCCGCGATCAGCAGCTGCGGATTGCAGGCGAGCGCGAGCGCGATGACGACGCGCTGGCACATGCCGCCCGAGAGCTCGAACGGATAGGCGTGATAGCGCTCGCGCGGGCGGGCGATCTTGACCTGCTCCAGCGCCTCGATCGCCTTCTCGCCGTGATCCGAGACCATCGCCTGCTGCACATGGGTGCGCAGCACGTCCTCGATCTGGTCGCCCACTTTCCGGATCGGGTTCAGCGCGGCGCGCGGGTTCTGAAAGATCATCGAGACTTCGCGGCCGCGCAGATCGCGCATCTGGTCTTCGCTCGCCGCTTTCACGTCGATGCCGGAGAACATCACCGAACCCTCGGCGATCCGCCCCGCACGATCGAGGATGCGCATCACCGCATAGGACGTCACCGACTTGCCGGAGCCGGACTCGCCGACAATGGCGAGCGTCTCGCCCTTGGCGACGGAGATGTTGACGTGCTGCACGGCTTTGACGATGCCGCGGCGGGTGGAGAATTCGACGGTGAGATCCTGGACGTCGAGCAGTGGCTGGGCGGTCATGCGGGCCTGCCATGATGCAAAAAGTGCGAAAACAACCCCATGCACAGTAGAAAGGCTTTGGAATCGTTGGGGAATTCCGGCCGGAAATTCGCGTGTGAGGCGGCCGCCGCTCTCTCATTCCCTCCCCCCTTGTGGGGGAGGGGCAGGGAGAGGGGTGGCCCCGGGAGGGATGGGAGTGTGTGGCTACCCCCCTCCCCAACCCTCCCCCACAAGGGGGGAGGGAGCGAGGAAGTTGTGCCCTCCTCACAGCTTCGCTGCATCCAATCGAAGCCCACCATCACGTCCTCCGCTGGGGGTCGACGATGTCGCGCAGGCCGTCGCCGAGGAGGTTGAAGCAGAACACGGCGATCATCAGGGCAAGACCGGGAAACAGCGCGATCCACCATTCGCCTGAGACCATGAAGCCCGCACCTTCCGCGACCATGATGCCCCATTCGGCGGTCGGCGGGCGGACGCCGAGGCCGATGAAGGACAGGCCGGCGGCGTTGAGGATGGCGTAGCCCATGGTCAGCGACATCTGCACGATCATGATCGGCATGATGTTCGGCAGGATGTGCACCAGCAGGATGCGGAATTCGCCGTTGCCCGAGAGGCGCGCGGCCTGCACGAAGCCGGCGTTGCGGCGCACATTCGCCTCGGCGCGGGCGACGCGGGCGTAGAGCGGGAAATTCACGATGGCGGTGGCGAGGATGATGTTCTGCACGGTGTTGCCGAGCGCGGCAACGATGCCCATGGCGAGCACGAACAGCGGGAAGGCCATGATGGTGTCGGCGATGCGGCCGACGATGCGATCGGTCCAGCCGCCGAAATAGCCGGCCGCGATGCCGGCGAGCCCGCCCATCAGGAACACCAGCGCGACGGATGCGACCGCGATGAATGTGTCGAGCCGCGTCGCCACGATGACGCGGCTGAAGATGTCGCGCCCGAGCTGGTCGGTGCCGAACCAGTGCGCCGCCGACGGCGGTTTCAGCGCAGCAGCTGTATCCGAGGCGAGCGGATCGTAGGGCACGACGTAGGGGCCGAAGATCGCGGCGGCGAGGATCAGAATCAGAAGCGCGAAGGCGAAGCCGGTGACCTTGTTCTCGCTCAGGACGTAGCGGGTTTGTTCAAGGACAGCCGACAGCCCGGAGGTACGCGCGGGGCCGGCGGGTTCAACAGCAGGCGCAACGGAGCTCATTGTGTCCCCCTAGCCTTCAAGTCTGACGCGCGGATCGATCACGCCATAGAGAATGTCGATGATCAGATTGAGCAGCACGTACATCACCGCCATGGTGAGCACGAAACCCTGCACCGGCGCGAAATCCGACGAGATCAGCGCTTCCACCGCATAGGAGCCGATGCCGGGCCAGGCGAAGACTTTTTCCACCAGCACGTTGGCGCCCAGAAGGAACGAGAACACCATGCTCAGCGTGGTGATGACGGGCAGCATCGCATTACGAAACGCGTAGGTGACGATGACAGTCGTCGGTGACAGGCCGCTGGCGCGCGCGGTGCGGACGAATTCGGAGGCCAGCACCGCCAGCATCGAGGCCCGGGTCATGCGCGCGATCGGCGCCAGCGAGAAGATCGCCAGCGTCGTCGCCGGCAGGATAAGCTGACTCAGCGCCGAGCGGAACGCCTCGAAGTCGCGGGCGATCAAGGTGTCGATCAGATAGAAGCCGGTGACGGTCGGCGGCGCGCTGTAGAACACGTCGAGACGTCCGAGCGGCGCAGGCGACCAGCCCAGACGGAAATAGAAGATATAGACCAGCACGAGGCCGGTGAAGAACACCGGCAGCGAGACGCCCGCCGTCGTCGTGACACGACATAAATGATCGACCCATGAGCCCGGTCGCGTCGCCGCGAGCACGCCGAGCGGAATGGCGATGACGACGGAGACGATGAGGCCGAGCAATGTCAGCTCAGCGGACGCCGGCAGGCGGTTGCGGATTTCGGCGGCGACCGGCTGGCCTGTCGTGAGCGAGTTGCCGAAGTCGCCGTGGGCGAGATCGTTGGTGTAGCGGAAGAACTGCTCGATCAGCGGCTTGTCGAGGCCGAGCTTCTTGCGGATCTGCTCGACGGCTTCCTTGGTCGCGGCGGGACCGGCGAAATAGGCGGCGGGATCGCCCGGCAGCGCGCGCGTCAGCAGGAAGGTGACGATGACGACCCCGATCAGCGAGGGAATCGCGAACATCAGGCGCTTGCCGATCATGGTCAGCATGATGCGTTCCCCGTCGTGAAAAAGACTCTCTCGGCCCACGCAGCTATGTTCCCTCCCCCCTTGTGGGGGAGGGCTAGGGAGGGGGGGGCCCCCGGGAGAGGTCGGAGTTCGTGGCTACCCCCCTCCCTGCCCCTCCCCCACAAGGGGGGAGGGAATGAGAAAGCTGGGTTCACCTCACTCAAATGTACGCAGTCAACCGATGCCGATGCGTCGCCGACCATCAGCATCACGCCTCACCCCTTCACCAGCGCGCGGTAGTCCAGCCGGCGGTGGAACCAGTACTGATAGCCGCTGATGTTCTTCTGCATCGCGACGTTGACGAAGGGCTGGTACAGCGGGATGCGCGGGATGTCGGTGAAGGCGAGGTCGACGAAGCCCTTGACGTCCTTGTCGTAGGTGGCGGTGTCGCCGCTTGCTGCCGCGGTGCGCGCGCCATCGATCAGCTTGTCCATCTCCGCCGACTTGTAGCTCATGGTGTTGAAGACGGAATTGTTGCCGTGATAGCACCAGTAGAAGAAGTACTCGGGGTAATCGAGCCAGCCCGAGAACACGTTGGTGAAGAGCGGCATCTCCTTCTTGTTCAACTCGGTGCGCCAGTTGGCGCCGGGCACCTTGTTGATGGTGGTCTTGATGCCGATCTGCGCGAGGCTCTCCTGCACCAGCACGCAGAGCGGCTCGTTGACGCCGGCGAAATTCAGGTCGAACGAGATCGTGGTCTCGAAGCCGCCTGCCATGCCCGCTTCGGCCATCAACGCCTTCGCCTTCTCGATGTCGGTGTTGTATTTGTGCGGTTGCGGCCAGGCGACTTCGGTCGGCTTGTCCTTCGCCGCGCCGAACATCGGATTGGCGAGCCCGAACATCACGGCGTCCATGATCTTCTGATAGGGCAGCGCATAGGCGACCGCCTGACGGACCTTCGGATTGTCGAAGGGCGGCTTGGTCACGTTCATGCCGATATACTGGATGCCGTTGGAGAACGGCAGCGACACCACGTTGAGCTTGCCGTTCGCCTTCATCTCCTGGAAGTCCTTGTTGGGCAGCTCGTAGGAGATATCGGCATCGCCGCGCTCCAAGAGCGCGCGGCGGTTGCCCGCCTGCGGCACCATGCGCCAGATCACGCGCTTGATCTTCGGCAGCGGACCGCAGACCCAATCGTCGTTGCGCTCCATGATCACTTCGGTGCCGGCGGTCCATTTCGTCACCTTGTAGGCGCCGGAGCCCGCGGTCTGTTGCTTGGTGAATTCGAGGCCCCAGGGATCCTTCTCGCTGGCGTTCTTCTTCACCAGCTCGGAATTGACGATGCAGGGCACGATCACCGCGAGATCGGGGATCGTGAGCCTGTCCTTCTTCAGGAAGTCGACACGCACGGTGTGGTCGTCGATCACGACGAACTGCTCCGGCTTGGTCAGCGAGCCCGCGCTCATCTGGAAGGTCGGGAAGCCGCCGACGCTGACGGCGCGGTCCAGCGACCATTTGACGTCCTTCGCGGTAACAGGCGTGCCGTCGTGGAATTTGGCGTTCTTGCGCAGCTTGAAGGTGACCGACATGTCGTCGATCTTGAACTCCTCGGCGAGCTCGCCCTTGAACTTGTCGCGGTCGTAATAGGGCACGCCGCCGGGGCCGCTCTTCATCTCGTGGCTGATCAGGCGGTCGTAGCAATTCCAGGACACTTCATAGCCGGGCACGTTGGTGCCGACGCCGTGGATGTCGAGATTGTTGGGGCCGCCCTCCGAGACGATCAGCAGCGTCTCCGAGCGGGCATCGGCATAGGCCGAGGAGATCACCTGTGGCATCGCCGGAAGCGCCGCTCCGGCGGCCAATCCCGAAACGGACTTGAGGAAATCGCGGCGCTTCATGGCAATGCTCCAACGCAAAGGTTTTTGGTTGGAACCGGATTCGCAAGGTTCGTGCCAGAGCTTAACGGCGGTTTACGACCGAGGTACTAGGCTGAAATTGCTATGAAAATCTTGATTTTGGCGGGTCCGGGGCGCGCATCGAGTTCGGGGGTATTGCATACAAAGGTGCAGATTTGCTCATTTAATAAGCTTCATTTGATGGGCGCCCTTCCAACAAGCACCACCGTCATTCCGGGGCGATGCGTACCAAAGTTCGATGCTGCGCGGCGCCCCGGAATGACGAAGAGAGGCTGAGCGCGCCGCTCACCCCGCCCAGATCAGGTCCTGCAACTCGACCAGATCGTTCGCTTGGTCCTGCCAGCCATCGATGCAGACGTGCGCGTTGAGATCGCTGGCGCGGTGCAGCAGCATCAGGGCCATCAGGCGGCGCTTGAGCGCGAAGTCCGGCTTCGCATAGCCGAAGCCTTCGAGCAGGCTCTTCACCCGGCCCGGCCGGCCTGCCGCCATGAAGGCACTTGGCCCGAGCAAATCGTAGTCGCGCCAACCCGCCAACACGTCGCCGAAGTCGAACAGGCCGGCGAGCGACCATTGGCCGTCATCGCAGGCGAGCAGGAAGTTCTCCGGAATGTATTCGCCGATCAGGATCACCGGCGGCGCATCCATCGGGATGAGTTCTTGCGCATCGCGCAGGAGATCGTCGAGGCCGGCGAGAAATTTTGGCGCGAGACCGAGGCGCGTGTGCCGTGCGCGGCAGCCCTGCATCTGCTGGCGTATGAACGCATCCCAGCGCGGCTCGATGGCGGCGAGCGGACCCAGCGGGGCGCGCTGGACGCTGGTGATGGTCTCGCCGATCTGGCGCAGCAGACGCTCCTTCTGGTCCTCCGGCAGCTGCGGCCAGACCTCCGAGCCGAGCGTGCCTGTGAGACGTGTGATGACGAGATAGGGCCAGCCGTCGCGCGTCCCTTCCGCGGCGATCTCGGGGATCGGCAGATGCAGGCGGCCTTTGAGCTGCGTCAGCGAGCCGCGCTCGGAGACGAATTGCGCGCGCAGCAGTGGCGGAAAGATCTTCAGGATCAGGTTCTCGCCGAGGCCGACGACGAGATTGGTGCCGGTCGCAAACACGTGCGGAGCGCCGGTGTCGAGGCCGTGGCTACGCGCGATATCGAGGGCGATCGGCAGCCATCGCGACGGATCGGAGCGAAAGGCGCGGAAGCTATTGGCGTCGGTGAAGTCGGGGAGTTTCATCGGGTTTGCGTTCTGGAAAGTGTATCCTTGCGGCCATCCTTCGAGACGCCCGCTTTGCGGGCTCCTCAGGATGAGGAGCTGATTGCGCAGCGGCATTGACAGGCACCGGCGCTGCTGAGCCTCATCCTGAGGAGCCCGCCTAAAGCGGGCGTCTCGAAGAACGAGGCGCGCGCTCCGACCACCCCTACCGCTCCGGACTTGCGCGCTCGAACTGGCGCAGCAGCTTGTTGCCGCGCTCGACGGCGGAATCGAGCGCGGCTTGCGCGCTCTTCTGCCCCGCAAAGGCCTGCTCCAGCTCGTCCTCGATCGCGCCGCGGATCAGGACGAAGGAGCCGAGCCTGATGCCCTTGGAATTCTCCGTCGGCGGATGCAGCGTGATCTCCTCGAACGAGATCGCCGAACCCGGATTGCGCTCGTAAAAGCCTTGCGCGCGGGTCAGCTCGGAGGCGGCGCGGGTGATCGGCAGATAGCCGGTGTTCTGGTGCCAGGCGGCCTGCACGCCGGGCTGCGACAGATAGGCGAAGAAGCGCGCCACGCCCTTGTATTCCTCGCGCGGCCGGTCGCGCAGCACCCACAACGTGGCGCCGCCGATGATCGAGTTCTGCGGCGCGTCCTTCACGTCGGGCCAGTACGGCATCATGCCGTAGCCGATCTCGAATTTCGAATTCGCCCTGATATCGGCGCGCGTCGCCGAGGAGCCGATGAAGATGCCGCATTCGCCGCTCTGGAAGCGCGGCTCGGCCGACTGGCCGCGACCGCCATAGTCGAACAGTTTTGTCTTTTGCCATTCGGCGAGCTGGGCGACGTGACGCACGAGGGTGGGATTGTTGATGGTCAATTCCGCGTCGAGGCCGCCAAAACCATTCGCGCGCGTGGCCAGCGGAAGATTGTGAAACGCCGAGAAATTCTCGACATGGATCCAGGACGGCCAGGACGTGGTGAAGCCGCAGGCCGCGCCGCGGTCGCGCAGGCGCTTTGCGGCCGCGCCGAGCTCGGGCCAGGTCTTCGGCGGCGCCTCCGGATCGAGGCCGGCGTCGCGGAACATGGTCTTGTTGTAATAGAGAATCGGCGTCGAGGAATTGAACGGGAACGACAACAGATTGCCGGCCGCGTCGGTGTAATAGCCGGAGACCGCCGGCAAATAGTCGGTCAGCGAGAACGGCTCGCCCTGGTCCCGCATCAGGCTGAACACCGGATAGATCGCGCCCTTGGCCGCGGTCATGGTGGCGGTGGCGACCTCGTTGACCTGGACGATCGCAGGCTGGCTGCGCGAGCGGAAGGCGAAGATCGCGGCGGTCACCGTCTCGGTGTAATTGCCCTTGTAGGCCGGCACGATGCGGTAATCGGACTGCGAGGCGTTGAAGTCGGCCGCGAGCTTCTCGAGCTGCTTGCCGAGCTCGCCGGACATGGCGTGCCACCACGCGATGTCGGTGGCGGCGCGGACTTCACAGCCCCATGCGAGGGCCGTTGAGACGACGACGACCTGCAAGAGGCGCAATGCTGACATCACGATGGCTCTTCCCGTGTCGCGCGACAAAAGGCGACCGCGCCCTGCTTAAGGCGCGGCATCTGCGGTTTCAACCGGGAATGCGAGCCGGCCGCGCCGCACAATCACGTCGCCGCACCGGGCGGGATGGCCTTCCCTTTACCATCTGCTAGATTGCATTGAACCTTTTGCTCCCGCCATGGACTCCACCACTGAGGGGTTGAGTGTGCCAGTGTTAAGCCGTGCCGAACTCTCGCGGACCGGAATGATTGTCGTCGCGCTTCTGCTTGCCGCAGTCTCGATGAGCATGCGCGCGACGGGCGCCGTCGCGCGCGAATTTCGCGCCGCCGACACCCAGGCCGAGGACTATCCGACCGTCCAGGCGCTGCGCTACATGGGCGCCCTGATCGCCGAGCGCACCAAGGGCCGCCACGAGATCAAGGTGTTCCACTCCCGCCAGCTCGGCGAGGAAAAGGAGACCATCGAGCAGACCCGGGCCGGCGCGATCGACCTCAACCGGACCAATGTCGCCCTGATCGGCAACTTCGTTCCGGCGATGAACGTGCTCGCCATGCCGTTCCTGTTCCGGTCCATCGAGCACATGCAGAAGGTGCTGAACGGGCCCGTCGGCAGCGAGATCCTGAACAGTTTCGAGCCCTACGGCTTCGTCGGGCTCGCCTTCTACGATTCCGGCGCGCGGTCGATCTACAACGGTGTCCGCCCGGTGAAGAGCCTCGCGGATCTCAAGGGATTGCGGATCCGGGTGCAGCAGTCGGAGTTGATGAGCCAGATGATCCGCGCGCTCGGGGCCGAGCCGGTCGAGCTGCCCTACGGGCAGGTGCTCACCGGGCTCGCCAACCATCTGATCGACGGCGCCGAGAACAACTGGCCATCTTTCGTGACGACGGACCATTACAAGCACGCCGGCTACTACACGCTCACCGAGCACACGATGAGCCCCGAAGTGCTGGTGATCTCGCTGAAGGCCTGGCAGAGCCTGTCGCCGGACGACCAGGCGATCTTCCGGGAGTCCGCGCAGCGCTCCAGCCGGTTCATGCGAGAGAAATGGCGCGACCTCGAGGAGCAGTCGCAGCGCAAGGCGCAGGAAGCCGGCGTCACCATCATCAGGGACATCGACCGCAAGCCGTTCGAGGACGCGATGGCCGCCATCTACGCCAAGGCCGGACGCGATCCTGCCGCGGCGGCGCTGATCGAACGCATACGCAAGGTGGAGTGAGCCGCGTTGGCTGCACTTGGACATCACGAGCACGCGGAGCGGCCGCCCGGCCCGATCGGGCGGCTGCGCGCGCGTCTCGTCGGCGTGCTGCGGGCGGTGCCGATCCGCTGGCGCATCCTGTCGATCGCCGCGCTGAACTCCGCCGTGGTGGTGGTGCTGGTCGCCATGATCTGGAACGGCGCGCAGGTGCTGGGCTCGGCCTGGGACGACGTGCGCCAGGTGCGCGAATCCGACCGGATCCTGGCGCTGCTCGAAAGCGAGACCGGCCGCCTGCAGAACCTGATCCACCGCTACATCAACCAGCCGAGCCCGGACCTGTTCGCCGAGATCCTGCTGCTGCGCGAGGCGGTGCTGGGCACGCTCTCCAACCGCGCCGCCAAGGACCCGATGCTGGCGGGCTCGGTCGAGGAGCTGGAGCGCACCACCGACCGCTTCCTCAACGGCTTCGGCGAGCTGCGCAGCGTGCAGGCCACCATCGCCAAGACCTATGAGGACCAGGTACAGGGCCCGGCCAGGGACATGGCGGGCCTCTATTCCATCATCGAGGGCGCCACCGGCCATCGCGACGCGCTGATCTGGCCCTCGCTCGGCAAATCCCGCGAGGCCTTCACCGCGATGCTGGTGGCGGCCAATTCCTATTATTTGTCGCTGCAGACGGGCGCGGCCGACGACGCCCGCCGCAACACCGAGACGATCGAGAAGACCATCCCGGTGATGATCGATCTCGCCGACAACGACCTCCAGCGCATGGCGCTGCAGCGGCTCGGGGCCCGCACCGCCGCGCTGCGCGAGGGCTTTGCAAAGCTCTCCGAACAGCTTGCGAGCCGCACCGAGTTGCTCCGCAACACCATCGACGCCAGCCAGGCCGAGGCGATCGGCGCCATCGACGACCTCTCCACCAAGATGCGCCAGCGCGAGCAGAAGGCGCAGGAGACCTTCGACCGCACGCTGGCGGATATTTCGCGGCGGGTGCTGTCGATCGCGGTGATCTTCCTCGGCATCATCCTCACCGCCGGCGTGATGATCGCGCTGTCGATCCGGCTGCCGCTGCAGCAGATCATGACCGCGATGCGCGCGATCACGCTCGGCGATCTCGACCGCGAGGTGCAGGGCACCAAGGCCCGCGACGAGGTCGGGGCCATGGCGCGCGCGGTCGAAGTGTTCCGCGAGAACGCGATTGCGAAGCGCGAGACCGAGGACGAGCTGCGCGCGTCGAAGGAGAAAGCCGAGAGCGCGCTGCTCGAGCTCAACACCGCGCAGCAGAATCTGATCGACGCCGAGCGGCTGGCGGCGCTCGGCGGCCTCGTCGCAGGGGTCGCCCACGAGGTCAACAACCCCATCGGCATCAGCCTGACGGTTGCGTCCAGCTTTGCCCGGCGCACGGAAATCTTCGAGGCCCAGCTCAAGGGCGAGGGCGGCCTGCGCCGCTCGCAGCTGGAAGAATTCGTGCAGTCCTCGCGCGACGCCTCGCAGCAGCTCGTCGCCAATCTCCAGCGCGCCGGCGAGCTGATCCAGTCGTTCAAGCAGGTCGCGGTCGACCGCTCCCATGCCGAGCGGCGGCAATTCTCGCTCAGCGAGGCCACCGACCAGATCATCGCCAGCCTGCGCCCGGTGCTGAAGCGCTCGCCGATCACGCTGCAGGTCGACGTGCCCGAGGGGCTCCTGCTCGACGGCTATCCGGGCTCCTATGGCCAGATCCTGACCAATCTCTTCCTCAACGCCGCCAACCACGCCTTCGCCGACGGGCGCGCCGGCACCATCACGATCTCGGCGCGGCCGCGCGGGACCGAGGACATCGAGATCATCTTCACCGACGACGGGGCCGGCATGACCCCCGACGTGCAGCGCCAGGCCTTTGACCCTTTCTTTACCACCCGGCGCAATGAAGGCGGCACCGGCCTCGGCCTGCATATCGTCTATAACCTCGTCTCCCAGCAGCTCGGCGGCCGCATGATGCTGGAATCCAAGCTGGGACAAGGCACTACTTTTCGCATTATCATGCCCCGGGTCGCCAAGGGCGGCGCGCAGAGCACAGAAAGTGACGGGACTTCTCAATGGCCGAACAGGACGATGTCCTCCACCTGATCGACGATACCGGTACCGCGTCGGAGGATAGCAACGCCCGGAAATGGAAGATCGCCGTCATCGACGACGATCCGGCGGTGCATGACGGCACGCGTTTTGCGCTGTCCGACTACAGCCTGAACGGCCAGGGCCTGGAGATCCTGTCGGCCTATTCCGCGGCGGAAGGCCGCAAGCTGATGGCCGAGCACGGCGACATCGCCGCCGTGCTGCTCGACGTCATCATGGAGACCGACGTCGCCGGCCTCGAGCTGGTCGAGTTCATCCGCAACGAGATCAGGAACGAGACCGTGCGCATCATCCTGCGCACCGGCCAGCCCGGCCAGGCGCCGGAGCGGCGCGTGATCGTGCAGTACGACATCAACGACTACAAGGCCAAGACCGAGCTCACCGCCGACAAGCTGTTCACCTCGCTGACCGCGGCGCTGCGCTCCTATCAGCAGCTCGAGCGCATGGTGCAGACGCGGCGCGGGCTCGAGATCATCATCGACGCCGCGTCCACGCTGTACGACTTCAAGTCGATGCAGCGGCTCGCCGAGGGCGTGCTGACCCAGCTCGCCTCGCTGCTCAACGCCGATTGCGCCGGCATACTGGTCCTGCGCGACAATGGCGGCCTCGACCCCGAGCTCTCGGTGCTCGCCGGCAGCGGCTGCTACAGCCGCTTCATCGGCACGACGTCGTCGAAGGCGCTCGACCCCGATCTGCGCGCGATGGTGGAAGCCGCCTTCCAGGGCCGCAAGAACGAATTCGCCGACCACCGCAGCGTGATCTATTTGCGCACCGGATCCGGCCGCGAGGTGGTGGTGCTGCTGCAGGCCGAGCGCGAGCTGTCCGAGACCGACCGCTCGTTGGTCGAGATCTTCTCCAGCCGGCTCTCGATCGCGTTCGACAACGTCATCCTCTATCAGCAGCTGCAGGACGCCAACGCGCAGCTGGAGGACCGCGTCGCCCAGCGCACCCGCGCACTGATGCAGGCCAACCGCCGCCTCTCGGCGCAATGGCTGCGGCTGCAGCGCGCCAACGGCTTCAAGAACGAGATCCTGGGCACCGTCGCGCACGATCTGAAGAACCCGCTCGGCGTCATTCTCGGCCGCACCGAGATGCTGAAGGAGCTGATCTCGACCGGCGCCTCGCAAACCGGCGTGGTCGCCCAGGTCGACCACATCCGCGACGCCACCAAGCGCCTCACCACCATGGTCGACCATCTGATCTCGGACGCGATGGCCGATGCCTTCGACATCACCATCCGCCGCGAGCCGGTCGACGTCGCCGCGCTGGTCAAGGAGGTCGCCGAGGCCAACCAGCCGCTCGCCGTCAACAAGCAGCAGGCGATCAGCGTCACCGCGCCGTCCAACATCGTCACCATGTGCGACACCGACCGCATCCGCGAGGCGATCGACAACCTGATCAGCAACGCCATCAAATACTCGCCGATCGGCGGCAAGATCGACGTCGCCGTCAGCCATGAGGGCAACGACACCATCGTCCGCGTCAGCGACGAGGGCGCCGGCCTGTCGCCGGAGGATCTCGGCCGCCTGTTCGGCCGCTTCCAGCGGCTGTCGGCCAAGCCGACCGCCGGCGAGAGCTCGACGGGGCTCGGGCTCTCCATCGTCAAGCGGATCGTCGACATGCATGGCGGCGAGGTGACCGCCGACAGCGACGGGCCCGGTCAGGGCTCGACCTTCACCATCACCCTCCCCGCGACCGAAATGCCGTGATGCAAAGACCATGACCCAAAGCCAGCACATCATGATCGTCGACGACGAGGCCCCGGCCCGGGAGATGGTCGGCGATTATCTCAAGATGCACGGCTTCACCGTGACGCTGTGCGACGGCGGCAAGTCGCTCCGCGCGGCGATCGACGGCGGCATGCCAGATCTCGTCGTGCTCGACCTCAACATGCCCGAGGAGGACGGCCTCTCGATCATCCGCGACCTCAAGAGCCGCATCAACGTGCCGGTCATCATGCTCACGGCGACGGCGAGCCCGATCGATCGCGTCGTCGGTCTCGAGCTCGGCGCCGACGATTACGTGGCAAAGCCCTGCGAGCTGCGCGAGCTGATGGCACGGATCCGCTCGGTGCTGCGGCGGAGCGTGCCGGCCAAGGCGGCGGCGCCGGAGGCGGCGGCGAAATCGGACAAGGAGCAATTGGTACGCTTCGGCACCAAATGGCTCGATCTCGAAGCGCAGGCGCTGCGCGACGACGAAGGCAACGAGCACCCGCTGACCGCATCCGAATTTGGATTGCTCAAGGTGTTCGCGGCCAATCCGAAGCGCGTGCTGTCGCGCGAGCGCCTGCTGGAGCTCGCCAATGCGCGCGACGCCGAAGCCTTCGACCGCGCGGTGGACCTGCGCATCATGCGCATCCGCCGCAAGATCGAGCCCGACCCGGCCAAGCCCGCCGTGATCCGCACCATCCGCGGCGGCGGCTATCTGTTCTCGCCGCAGGGCGACAAGGCGTAGCCCTCACCCTCCACTGTCGTCCCGGACAAGCGCGCCCCAAGCGCGCGCCGATCCGGGACCCATCATCCCAGGCCGCGGTTTGGCGTGAAAGCGCCCACTCCAAGTCCCCGTAACCACATCGCCCTGTGGGTATGGATCCCGGATCTGCGCTTCGCTTGTCCGGGACGACAGGAGTGTGCGTCGCGCGCCCGAACGCAACAGCTGGAAATACGTTCCAGGCGCCGCCGTCGGCCCCCAAGCCCCCACCCCCGTATTTTCCGTATATTGAAATTCCTCAGCTTTTTGCCCCGAATGTTTCGTCGCGCCCCCTCCGACGAAACAATTTGGCGGCGCACGAAACCATTTTCCCCTTTTCGTGCAGACGTCCCGAAACGTTGGCTCATTAACACTTTGGTCCAAGGAAACGCCGCTCGGTTGCGGCGCTACGGGGAGCCAAGACTATGCGGAACGTCATCGCCATCAACGCCCAGGCCAGCCAGAGCATCATCGCCGCTCAGGCGACTTCGGACGACATGCTTCTCGAAAGCATTGCCGACGGCAACCGGACGTCGATGCATATCCTCTATTGCCGGCACAACGTGCGGGTCTATCGCTTCATCCTGCGCATCGTGCGCGATGCCACCACGGCGGAAGACCTCGTCAGCCAGGTGTTTCTGGACGTCTGGCGCACCGCCGGCCAGTTCCAGGGCCGCTCGCAGGTCTCGACCTGGCTGCTCTCGATCGCCCGCTTCAAGGCCCTGACCGCGATGCGCCAGCGCCGCTTCGAGGACATCGACCAGGAGGACGTGCGCCAGATCCCTGATGGTTGCGATACGCCGGAGACCTCGCTCGACCGCAGCGATACCAGCGCGATCCTGCGCGCCTGCGTGCAGAAGCTGTCGCCCGCCCATCGCGAGATCATCAACCTCGTCTACTACCACGAGAAATCGGTGGAGGAGGTCGGCCAGATCATCGGCATCCCCCAGAGCACCGTGAAGACGCGGATGTTCTACGCCCGCAAGCAGCTGGCCGAATTGCTTAAGGGCGCCGGCGTCGAGCGTTTCGCCGCCTGACCCAACGATTTCAAAGGGATAGGGCCTGATACCAGGCCCTGGCCCGGAACACGGAAGTGTTACCGCCGACGAAACAATTGAAACAAAGCACAACATCAGGCGGAAAAACTTCCCCCCTATAAAGCTCACATACGGTTTCGTTAAACCTCCCAAGACCTCCAGCGACCCGGACGATGCCCCCGTCCGGGTCGTTTTGTATTTGGGGGTGCTCGAAGCTGCCGACCTGGTGTGTGGTGGCCACGTCGAGTGAGGCGGCCACACTCTCTCATTCCCTCCCCCCTTGCGGGGGAGGGGCAGGGAGGGGGGTCCACACGGGGAATCTCTCGATTTGCGCGCGACACGATCGCGTAGACCATTTGCTGGGCCACCCCTCTCCCCCGCCCTCCCCCACAAGGGGGGAGGGCGCGGACTGCCGCTGCGGCGGACAGGGTGCCTCACAGAAACAGCCGCCCGTCACGAAGGCGTGACGCGGCGTAACGACCACCCCGCCACACGCGAACTGCCCTCGTGACCTCCACGAGTGCGCCATGCTCGACCTTCTCTTCGCTATCCTCGCCGGCATCCTCACCATCGCTGCGCCCTGCACGCTGCCGATGCTGCCGATCCTGCTCGGCGCCTCGATCGGGCGCGCGGGGCATCTGCGGCCCGCGATGATCGCGCTCGGATTCGTCGTCTCCTTCTCGGCGGTCGCGCTGCTGCTCGGCGCGCTGACGCGGCTGTTCGATTTCGATCCGAATGTGCTGCGCGAGGCGGCATCGATCCTGCTGATCGGCTTCGGCCTGTTGATGCTGTGGCCGACGCCGTTCGAATGGCTGTCGGTCCGGCTCAATGGCTGGCTCGATCTCGGCAACGCAGGCGGCACACAACGCGAAGGCGCGCTCGGCGGGCTCGTGCTCGGCACCACGCTCGGCCTGGTCTGGACGCCCTGCGCCGGCCCGGTGCTCGGCTCGATCCTGACGCTGGTCGCGACCCAGAAGAATGCCGCCTGGGCCGGCACGCTGCTGATCGCTTACGCGATTGGTGCTGCGATCCCGATGCTGCTGATCGCCTATGGCGGACAGGCCGCGACCACGCGCGTGCGCAGCATCGCGCGAATCTCGCCGCGGCTGCAGCAGGGCTTTGGCGTGGTCGTGATCGCCTTCGCGCTTGCCGCCTATTTCCAATACGACACGCTGATCGTGGCGTGGCTCACCGGCTTCTACCCCACCGGCCAGATCGGCCTGTGAACAATCTGCATCTCGAACCGGAGGACTCGTTCATGACTTTCAAACTGCTCGCCGTTTCAGCCGCCCTTGTCGGCCTCGCCGTGACCGGCGCCGTCATCCCCGGCTTCTGCGACGAGGCCGCGCCCGCCGCGCCGATCACCGTCGCCGCCGCCAGCCAGCAATCCGCGCCCGACTTCACCGGCATCAACACCTGGTTCAACTCCAAGCCGCTGAGCATGGCCGACCTCCGCGGCAAGGTCGTGCTGGTCGATTTCTGGACCTATGGCTGCGTCAACTGCGTCAACACGCTGCCGCACGTCACCGAGCTCTACGCCAAATACCGGGACAAGGGCCTGGTCGTGGTCGGCGTGCACACGCCGGAATTCCCGTTCGAGCGCTCCGCCGCCAACGTGCAGGCCGCGCTGAAGCGTCACGGCATCACCTATCCGGTGGCGCAGGACAATGATTCCAGGACCTGGAACGCCTACAGCAACCAATATTGGCCGGCGCAATACATCATCGACCAGAACGGCAAGATCGTGTTCCAGCACGCCGGCGAAGGCCGCTACGACGAGATCGACCGCACCGTGGCCAAGCTGCTGAACGCGAGCAGCTAATCCCGCGCAGACATCGCGCGGCCGGCTGCGCGGGTGACGCCCTTGTTGCTTGACTCCACGGACCCGTCCGTGGAGTTTTCGCGCGCAACGGAATCAGCCGCCCGCGATGGACGACGCGACCACCAGCACCGACATCCGCCTTCGTGAAGGCGCCTCGATCGCGCAGCGGCTGGTGATGTCCGCCTTTGCCGCGGCCGTTGCGCTGTGCTTCACGCCCGGCCTGTTCACGCATGATACCCTGGAAATCATCATCTCGGTGGTGGCGCTGCTCGTCGGCGCCGGGTTCGTCGTCGGCATCATGATGGCGCCGGCGGTGGTGTGGATCATCACGGCGAACGAGATCCTGATCGGGCGGCAGAGCCCGTTCGGCAAGCTGCGCACGCGGATCGTCGCGAAGGACGACATCACGGCGCTGCAGGTTCCCGGCAGCAAACGGGTGAAGGCCCGCTTTCAGCTCGTCTTCACGCTGACTTCAGGGGAGCGCCTGACCTCGCCGCCGATCTCGGACGTCACGCATGTTCATGACACCGTGGCGCGGATCGCCACGCAGTTCGAGGTCCCCAATGTCGAGGAACCCGTCAATCCGCTCGATGCCAGCAATCCCGAGATGCATCTTGGCGAGCCGATCGAGGCGTTTCCCGCACGGGACATCCGCATCGTCGCGTTGATCGTCGTCGCGTTGTCCGCCGTGCCCTATGCCACCAAGCTCTGGCGCGGATGGCCGCCCAGCCATGTCGACATCCTGCTGCTGCCGCTCGGCGTGCTCGCGGCGTTCGCCGTGCATCGCTACGCCAATCTCGTCACCGGCACGTTCTGGATCATCCGCGAGGGCGATATCCGTGTCGAACGCCTGTGGGGCGACGGCACGCCGCGCGCGGACCATATCGAGGGGCATGACGTGAAGACGATCACCGTCGACCGCCGCGGCCGGTCCGAGGACGAGCACTGCATCGTCACGATCCGATTGCACTCCGGACGACGGTTTCGCAGCCCGCGGATCGGCTCGCGGGTCGAGGCCCGCGCCGTGGGGACGGAGATCGTGCGGCGGCTGGGGATTCCGGCGGAGAGCAACAGGATCTGACCCGATGTCTATTGGCGCAGAGGATCTGGCCGTGAACTCGGTCTGAGCCTCTCCCGCTTGCGAGAGCTTTGCATAATTGGGTGTGGGGGAGGGAGCGCATCGAGCCCAGCTCTAGGCTTTTCGCGCCATCCCCTGTTTGTGGCATTGCGCCGGCCGCGTCAAAAAACCAAAGCATTCTCGTGACATATCAGGGCGGCGCGCCATCAACTTGCCATGAACTTGCCCCTCAGGTTTGATGGCTTTGAATGATTTGCGCTGTGGCAGCGGGGAGAGCTTGAAATGACGGATTTTCGTCGCCTGACCGGGATGTTCATGGCTGCGGTGGGGCTTATTCTGTCCGCCCCGCAAGCCTCCGCCCAGCAGCCGGACCGCGGCGACGAGCCGGGGCTGGTCGCCGATGACGCCTACCAGCTCGACCCGGAATGGCAGAAGCAGGTGGTCTATTTCCGCACCACCGAGGCGCCGGGCACGATCATCGTATCGACCGCCGAGCGGCACCTCTATCTCGTCCAGCCGGGCGGGCGCGCGATCCGCTACGGCATCGGCGTCGGCCGCGACGGCTTCCAGTGGCAGGGCCTGGTGACCATCACCAACAAGAAGGAATGGCCGGACTGGACGCCGCCGCCGGAGATGATCCAGCGCCAGCCCTATCTGCCGCGCTTCATGGCCGGCGGCCCCGGCAATCCGCTCGGCGCCCGCGCCATGTATCTGGGCACCACGGTCTACCGCATCCACGGCACCAACCGCCCAGATACGATCGGCACCAAGGTGTCCTCGGGCTGCTTCCGTCTCGTCAACAACGACGTCGCCGATCTCTACGACCGCGTCCCTGTCGGCACCAAGGTCGTGATCCGGCAGAAGCCCGAACTGTAATTCCATCGTCGGAGCATGATCCGAACGGGTCATGCTCCGCGCCCTCCTGCCAATCCCCTTTTCCCGATTTTCGAGAGAGCAACATGATGCGCACCTTTCGTGGCGGCCTGCTGATCGGACTCGCCGTCGCCGTGCTGGTCGCCGTTCTGGCCATCATCTATGAATTCTACGATACCCGCACGCTGAAGCGCACCGTGCGCCGCGGCGAGGTGCTGTGCGGCGTCAACAAGGGGCTGCCGGGCTTCTCGTATTCCGAGGACAACAAGAACTGGAGCGGCTTCGACGTCGATTTCTGCCGCGCGGTGGCCGCGGCGATCTTCAACGACCCGGGCAAGGCGAAGTTCATCCCGCTCGATGCCAGCGAGCGCTTCAAGGAATTGCAGAGCCGCAAGGTGGACATCCTCTCGCGCAACTCGACCTGGAGCATGGCGCGCGAGCTCGACTACGACCTCTATTTCCCCGCAGTCGCCTATTACGACGGCGCCGGCTTCATGCTGCCGCGTTCGCGCAACAAGGAGACCTCGCTCGACCTTGATGGCAGCAAGGTCTGCGTACAGGCCGGCACGACCACCGCGCTCAACGTCGCCGACTACTTCAAAGCCAACAACATGAAGTATGACGAGGTGAAGTTCGACAAGCTGGACGACGTCGTGAAGGCCTACGACACCGGCAAGTGCGACACCTTCTCCGCCGACGTCTCGCAGCTCTATGCGCTCAGGCTGAACCTGACGAAACCCGGCGACCACATGATCCTGCCGGACATGATCTCCAAGGAGCCGCTCGCCCCCGTCGTGCGCCAGCGCGACGACGACTGGATGATGATCGTGAAGTGGACGCTGTACGCGATGATCAACGCCGAGGAACTCGGGGTCACCTCGGAGAACATCGACGAGGCCTTGAAGTCGAAGAAGCCGGAAGTGATGCGCCTCGTCGGCACCGAAGGCAATTACGGCGAGCAGCTCGGCCTCACCAAGGACTGGGCCGTCCGCATCATCCGCCACGTCGGCAATTACGGCGAGATGTACGAGCGCAACATCGGCGAGAAGTCCAAGCTGAAGATCCCGCGCGGCATGAACCAGCTGTGGAACGCGGGCGGCGTGCAGTATGCGCCGCCGATGAGGTAAGGCGGTCTATCGGCCGTCATTGCGAGCGAAGGCTCGCACCACACTCTCAATCGTCATGCCCGGGCTTGTCCCGGGCATCCACGTTTTTGAGGCACATTAAGAACGTGGATGGCCGGGACAAGCCCGGCCATGACGACGAACGCCATTGCAGTAGCCCGGATGGAGCGCAGCGCAATCCGGGGCGATCTCACCGCGTGGACAGAACCCGGATTTCGCTACGCTCCATCCGGGCTACGAAATCAATACCCCCGCGCCCGTGCCAGCTGCTCCGTGTGATAGTTGGCGTCGCCGAACAGCTCCTCGCAGACCCTTGCGCGCTTCATGAAGAAGCCGATGTCGAACTGGTCGGTCATGCCCATGCCGCCATGCATCTGCACGCCCTCCTGCACCGCGCGTGTGGCGGTGGTGCCGGCGCGCGCCTTGGCGACGGCGACGCTTGATGCGGCCTTGGCGACATCCGCGTCCAGCGCCTGCAGCGCCTTCATGGTGGCGGCGCGGGTGATCTCGATGTCGACATAGAGCTCGGCGGCGCGATGCTGCAGCGCCTGGAATTCGCCGATCAGCTTGCCGAACTGCTTTCTGCTCTTGAGATATTCGACGGTGCGGTTGAAGACCTCGTCGCTGAGGCCGACCATTTCGGCCGCGACCGCGCCGCGGCCGATGTCGAGCACGCCGTCGAGCAGGGCGACGCCCTGATCGACCTCGCCGAGCACGCTGTCGGCATTGACCTCCACGTTCGCAAACTCGATCCGCGCCGCATTGTGCGCGTCGACCATGATGGTGCGTTCGATCGCAACACCCTTGGCCGCAGGGTTGACCAGGAACAGCGTCAGCCCTTCGCGCTCGCCGGCAGCGCCTGCCGTGCGCGCGGCAACGATCAGGAGATCGGCGACGTGACCGTCGACCACCAGCGCCTTGGCGCCGGAGAGCTTGAAGCCATTGCCGGCACGCACGGCCTGCAAGTTCGTCTGGAGGGGGCGATGCTTTGCGCCTTCGTCGATCGCGAGCGTCGCGAGCAGCGAGCCATTGGAGATCTTCGGCAGGTATTCCGATTTCTGCGCGGCATTGCCGCCGCGGTTCAGAGCGGAGGCCGCGACCACGCTGGTGGCGAGGAACGGTGACGGCATCAGGGTGCGGCCGATCTCCTCCATGACGATTCCGGCCTCCATGAAGCCGAGACCGCTGCCGCCGAACTCTTCCGGCACCAAGAGGCCGGCAAAACCCATCTCGGCGAACGAGTGCCAGAGCTCCTTCGAGAAGCCGGTGGGGTCTTTGGAGTCGCGCAGGGATCGCAGATGCGACACCGGTGCCTTGTCGCTGATCAGCCCGCGCGCGGAGTCGCGGAGCATCGACTGTTCTTCGGTGAGGACGAGGGCCATGTGCGTGTTTCCGGTTCGAAATCTATTTTGGCTCGTCATTCCGAGATGGCCCGAAGGGCCAGGCCCGGAATCCATCGAGCGGCAGAGTTGGTGGATAGATGGATTCCGGGCTCGCGACTTCGTCGCGCCCCGGAATGACGGAAGGCCCTAAGCCCCCGGCAAATCCAAAATGCGCTTGGCGACGATGCCGAGCATCACCTCGGACGTGCCGCCCTCGATCGAGTTGGCCTTGGTGCGCAGCCAGGCGCGCGGACGGGCGCCCTGCCTGGAGCGCTCGCTCTCCCATTCCAGCGCATCGACGCCGCCCGCCGACATCAGGATCTCGTAGCGGCGCTTGTTGAGCTCGGTGCCGTAATATTTCATCGCCGAGGAGAAGGCCGGATGGGCCTGGCCCGCCTTGGCGAGATCGACCGCGCGCTCGGCACAGGCCGCGAGCGCGGCCTCATCGACGTCGAACGTCGCGATCTTGCCGCGCAGCATGGCATCGTCGAGCTTGCCTTGCCCGTCGGTGCCGACGGAATCGGCCGCGATCTGTCCGAGCGGACGGCCGACGCCGCGCTCGCCCATGCCAGAGATCATCGCGCGCTCGTGCTGCAGCAGATATTTCGCGACGTCCCAGCCGCGGTTGACGGTGCCGACCACATGCGATTTCGGCACGCGGACGCCGTCGAAGAAGGTCTCGCAGAACGGCGAGTAGCCGGAGATCAACAGGATCGGCTTGGTCGTCACGCCCTTGGAGGTCATGTCGAACAGGATGAAGCTGATGCCGTCGTGCTTCTTGGCGGTGGGATCGGTGCGGACCAGGCAGAAGATCCAGTCGGCGTAATTGGCGTAGGAGGTCCAGATCTTCGAGCCCGTGATGACGAAGTCGTCGCCGTCGCTCTCGGCGCGGGTCTGCAGCGAGGCGAGATCGGAGCCGGCGTTCGGCTCCGAATAGCCCTGGCACCAGCGAATCTCGCCGGCCGCGATCTTCGGCAGATGCTCCTTCTTCTGGGCGTCGTTGCCGTATTTCAGCAGCGCCGGCCCGAGCATCCAGATGCCGAAGCTCGACAGCGGCGGGCGGGCGCCCATTTTCGCCATCTCCGCGCGCAGCACCTTGTGCTCGGCCGCGCTGAGGCCGCCGCCGCCATATTCCCTAGGCCAATCCGGCACGGTCCAGCCCTTGTCGCGCATGCGCTCGAACCAGATGCGCTGCGGCTCGGACGAAAACTTCGCATTGCGCCCACCCCAGAACACGTCGGCATCCGATGTCGCGGGCTTGCGCATCTCCGGCGGGCAATTGGCTTCCAGCCAGGCGCGCGTCTCGGCGCGGAATGTTTCGAGCTCGGCGCTTTCAGTGTCGCTTGTTTTAGAGTCCGTCATTGGTCGTTTCCATCAATCAAAATCGACTTGTTGGGCGCGACTCTGGGCCAAGCTCCCGCGGAATTCAACCACTTCCGCGAGCCCGCATTCCGCTATAGTCGCGGCGACGGCAGCGCTTGAAAACAAAGAGGAAACGACGATGCGCCTGAAACTTCTTTCGCCTGGCGAAATGAACGAGAGCCAGCGGCAGACCTATGACGAGTCGATTGCCGGCAAGCGCGGCAAGCCGCCGGCGCCGATGATGGCCTGGCTCAACAGCCCCGAGATGGCGCGCCACGCCACGCGGCTCGGCGAAGTCCTGCGCTTCGACACGATCTTCCCGGCAAAGCTCTCGGAGATCGCGATCCTGGTGACGGCGCGGCACTGGACGGCGCATTACGAATGGTATGCGCATAAGCGCCTCGCGCTCGCGGGCGGGATGAAGCCAGAGATCATCGAGGCGATCCGCGATCGCCGCACGCCGGAGTTCGACGATCCCAAAGGAAAGACGATCTACGATCTTGCAAAGTCGCTGCACGAAGGGCACGGCGTCGAGAAGGGGCTCTACGACGAGGCGGTGAAGCTGCTCGGCGAGCGCGGCGTGGTCGAGGTGATCGGCCTGTGCGGCTATTACACGATGGTGTCGATGACGCTGAACACGTTCGAGTTCGAGCTGCCCGAGGGCGAGGTGAAGGAGCTGGCTTAGTTTCCCCGTCGGAAACGCTGGGTTTCGGGATCGGCCGTAGCGCCGCCCCGGAGCCGGCCCTATGTGCATGTCTTCGAGGGAGCATTCACATGTCGCAGAGTCCCGTTCATGCCGGCACGAGGATCGGCCACGTCCACCTCAAGGTCGCCGATCTCGATCGCGCGCTCGGCTTCTATTGCGGCGTGCTCGGCTTCGAGCTGATGCAGAAGATGGGCTCGGGCGCGGCCTTCATCTCGGCCGGCGGCTATCATCACCACATCGGGCTCAACACCTGGGAGAGCAAGGGCGGCTCGCCGCCGCCGCCCGGCACCACGGGGCTCTATCACACCGCGATCCTCTATCCGACGCGGCCGGCGCTCGCGGACGCGCTGCATCGGGTGCTCACGGCCGGCATCGCGCTGGACGGCGCCAGCGACCACGGCGTCAGCGAAGCGCTGTATTTGCGCGACCCCGATCAGAACGGCGTGGAGCTGTATCGCGACCGCCCGAAGGAAGAGTGGCCGTTCGGGCCCGACGGCAAGCTCGCGATGATCACCAAGCGGCTCGATGTGGAGGCGCTGCTGAGAGAGCGGGAAGAATAGTCTCGTGTGGTGGGCAAAGCGGAGCGTGCCCACGAACTCTTGCTGACTCATCGCAAAAATCGTGGGCACGGCGCTTTGCGCCTCTGCCCACCCTACGAGAGCTTTGCTTTGGGCTTGCCCCGCACCATGATCAGCGCAGCTGCCACGACCTCCAGCGCGATGCAGAGATAGAACGGCAGCGAATAGCTGCCGGACCAATCACGCAAGGCTCCGACGATTCCGGGCCCGAACGCATAGGTGACCTGGTTGATCGCGGTGTTGAGGCTGATCAGCACGCCGAAGGCGGCGGAATCGAATTCCCGCTGCACGATCAGCGACGGCAGCGTGATGAGATTGCCGACCGAGAAGCCGAACAATGCGCAGGCCGCGATCAGCACGTAATCATTGTGCAGATTGATGACGACAAGCAGCGCGACGGCCTGGCTGAGGAACGACAGCGCCGACGCCAGCCGCTGGTTGAGGCGATCGATCACCAGCGAGAACAGCACGCGGCCGACCACCGCCATCGCGGTCAGCACCGCAACGGCAAGCGCGGCGCGCTCGCGGCCGATCACGGGATCGAGGAACGAGATCAGGTGCACGATGAAGCCGACCTGCGCGAACAGCACCAGCGCAAAGGCAATGGTCACCGTGAGGAAGCCGACATCGCGCAGCGCCCAGGCGCGGATTTCCGTCGACGATTGCGGCTTCGCCTTCGCCGCGTGCCAGCCGTGCTGCGCGGGGGGCCGGCCGACGAAAAGCAGGATCACCGGCAGCAGCAAGACCAGCATGGCACCGGCGGCGGCATACATCGCGCCGGCGAAGCCGATATGGCCGATCAGCGTCACCAGCAGCGGCACGCCGACGATGCCGCCGAAGCTGGCGCCGTTGAGCGCGAGGCTGATCGCCATGCCGCGTCTGTGGTCGAACCACAGGCTGATCGTGTTGGTGATCATGGCGAGGCTGGTGCCGGCCCAGCCGAAGGCGAGCACGGCGTCGGCGAGATAGAGCTGCCAGGGCTCGCGCACCGCGCCGATCGCCACGGCCGCCGCCGCCATCGCCAGCGTGCCCGCGATCAGGCAGAGGCGCGCGCCATAGGTCCTCACGGCTTCGCCGACGAACACGACGAGCAGCGCGCCGAACAGATAGAAGAACGTGGTGCCCGATGAGATCAGCGTGGTCGGCCAGCCCCGTGCGCGCTGCAGCTCGGCGACATAGACGCTCTGGCCGTAGAAGCCGAGCCCCCAGCCGAAGGTCGCGAGCAGGAAGCAGACCGCGACGATGCGCCAGCCTTCGTAGCGGAGGGAGGCTTCGTCGGTCGGGGTGTGGTGAAGATTGTCGAGCATGTCGCCACCTACTCCGTCATGCCCGGGCTTGTCCCGGGCATCCACGTTCTTCGATCTGCACGCCTAAGACGTGGATGGCCGGGACAAGCCCGGCCATGACGCATCTAATGAATGGTCTCCGAAAATCACTTCGACCGCGACCGAAGTATCATCGCTGCTGACAGCCTCCCGCCAATCTACACCGCGTCCGGGAACTCGCCCATCGCCGCATCCAGCCGCGCCTTGCGGCGGCGGGCCCAGGAGACCAGCGAGAGCACGACGAGACCGAGCACGACAGGCGGGAACACCACGAGGTTCACCGCCGACCAGCCGTAATTGGCGAGCAGCTGCCCGGAGGAGAACGAGCCGATCGCCATCATGCCGAACACCAGGAAGTCGTTGAAGGCCTGCACCTTGTTGCGCTCCTGCGGCCGGTGCGTCTCCAGCACCAGCGCGGAGGCGCCGACGAAGGAGAAATTCCAGCCCACGCCGAGCACGATCAGCGTCGCCCAGAAATGCATCGCGGTGAGTCCGGAGAGGCCGATGCCGGCGGCGCCGGCTTCCAGCAGCAGGCCGGCGGCCACGACCTTCGGCGCGCCGAAACGGGCGATCAGCGCGCCGGTGAAGAAGCTCGGCCCGTACATCGCCACGATGTGCCATTGAATGCCGAAATTGGAATCGGACACCGACAGGCCGCACATCTTCATGGCGAGCGGCGCCGAGGTCATCACCAGATTCATCATGGGATAGGAGATGACGCCGCACAGCGCCGCCGCGACGAAGCGCGGCTGCGTCACGATGGTGAACAGCGGCCGGCCGCCATGCAGGTCGGCCGGCGCGGGCTTCGGGATATCGACGCCGGCGACGATGCCCATCGCGATCAATGCGACGGCGGCTTGCACCAGGAAGCTGAAGGCGAACAGATAGGGCTGCCAGACGTCCATGGTCCATTGCACGAGCTGCGGACCGAGCACGCCGGCGAACACGCCGCCCGCCATCACCCAGGACACCGCCTTGGGCCGATAGGCCGCGCTGGCGCCGTCGGCGGCGGCAAAGCGATAGGACTGCGCCACGGAGCCGTAGAGGCCGCCGAGAAAGGTCGCGATGCAGAACAGCGCGAACGAGCCGTGCAGGATCGCGAACGAGCCGAGCAAACCGGTGAGCGCGCCGAGACCGGTGCCGATGACAAAGGCCACGCGGCGGCCGAAGCGGCGCGAGATCGCGCCGGTCGGCAGCGTGCCGGCCGCGAGCCCCAGCACGTACATCGACAGCGGCACGGTCGCGAGCGACATGTCGGGCGCAAGCGTCGCGCCGACGATCGAGCCGGTGGCGAAGATCACCGCCGAGTTGGCACCGGTCAGCGCCTGCGCGGCGGCGAGGCGCACAACATTGGCGCGCGCGCGGGCGTCGTCGGCGATCTCACGGGTCGAAGTCACGTCGAGCATCGGCTTTTCCGCCCCAGAGGACTTTCGCGGGGCTCACGAGGTTTTGTTGATTCGCGGCACTATGGAGGGGTGCGAGAGGGTGGGCAACCGGCGCAAACGGGCGCAGGCCATGCCGCTGACGCAATCGGTGCGATGATAGCGGGGCCGCGCCCTTGACGGCTTGCGCTCGATCGAATCCTATCCGCCGCGATTTTCCAGGGAGTTTCGTTCATGTCCGTCGACGACCGGCCCACGCTCAGCGCTCCCGACGACGACCCCTGGTCGTGGCTGGAGGAGATCGAGGGCAAGCAGGCGCTCGACTTCGTCGAGCGGCAGAATGAGCTGACGCTGCAGGCGTTCGGCGGCAAGGCCTGGGAGCACGACCGCGACCTCCTCGCGGCGATCTACGACCGGCCCGACAACATTCCCTATGTCAGCCGGCGCGGCTCTGACCTCCACAACATCTGGAAGGATGCCACCAATCCGCGCGGGCTGTGGCGGCGGACGACGCTCGCGGAGTTTCGCAACACCGATCCGGCGTGGGAGACCATGCTCGATATCGACAAGCTCGCCGCGCGCGAAGGCGAGGACTGGCTGCTGAGCGGGATCACCACCAGGCCGGGAAGCTCTCGCGCGATCCTGAGCCTGTCGCGCGGCGGCAGCGACGCGGTGACGTTGCGCGAGTTCGACATGGTTACGAAGAGCTTCGTGACGGACGGTTTCACGCTGCCGGAGGCGAAAGGCGGCGCCGACTGGCTCGATGCCGATACGCTGCTGCTGTCGAGCGCCCATGGCGAAGGCATGGCGACGAGCTCGGGCTATGCGCGAACGGTTCGGCTGTGGCGGCGCGGCCAGACTGTCGATCAGGCCGAGGAGATCATCGAGACCACCGCCGATCACATGATCATCTATGGCATGCACGACGACACCGGACCTGCCCCGCGGGTCTGGATCGTCGACCAGATCGATTTCTTCAACCACGCGATCTGGCTGCGCGATGCGACGGGCACGATGACGAAGCTCGATCTGCCGACCGGCATCTGGCTGCAGGCGCATGGCGACTGGTTCGCGATGAAGCTGCGCAAGGACTGGTCGATCGGAGGGCGGACCTACGCAACTGACACCGTGCTCGGCATCTCGCTGTCGGCATTCCTGAACGGCAGCCGCGATTTCGCGGCGCTGTTCGAGCCGGCGCCGCGGTGCGCGCTGCAGGGTCTGTTCTGGGCCGCCGGCAAGCTCGTGCTGTCGATCCTCGACGAGCTCAGGCCGCGCTTCGAAATCTGCACGCCGTCCGCCGCCGGCTGGAGCCGCGAGACGCTCCCCGGCCTGCCGCAAATCGGCGTCGTCGACGTCTGGCCGCTCGATCGCCATCCCTCCGAGAGCAACGGCGACCTGCTCGCCAATGTGCAGGATCCGCTGACCCCGCCCTCGCTGCTGTTGCTGCAGCGCGGCGTCGCAAGCCCGACCGTGCTGAAGCAGGCGCCGAAGACCTTCACCGCCGACGGTCTTGCGGTGACGCAGCACGAGGCGATCTCTGTCGACGGCGAGCGCATTCCCTATGTGCAGACCGGTCCGGCCAAACAGACCGGCGATGCGCCGGTCTATATGAGCGCCTATGGCGGCTTCGCGCTCGCGGTGAAGCCGTATTACAATTCATCGCTCGGCAAGCTGTGGCTGGAGCGCGGCGGCACCACGGTGCAGGCAAACTTGCGCGGCGGCGGCGAGTTCGGCACACGCTGGCACGATGCGGGACGACTCGCCGGCAAGAAGCTGTCGCATGACGATTTTGCCGCGGTCGCGGCCGATCTCGTCCGGCGCGGCGTGACGAGTGCGAAGCGCATCGCCGCGCAGGGCGGCTCGAACGGCGGCATCCTCATCACCAACATGCTGGTGCGCTATCCCGAGCGCTTCGGAGCGCTGTTCTGCACCATCCCGCTGGTCGACATGCGCCGCTACACGAAACTGCTCGCGGGCGCGAGCTGGATCGCGGAATATGGCGATCCCGACAAGCCCGAGGAATGGGAGTGGCTGAAGACCTACTCCGCCTATCACAACGTCAAAGCCGGCCAGTCCTACCCGCCGATCCTGATCGCCACCACGCGCCGCGACGACCGCGTCCATCCCGGCCACGCGCGCAAGATGGCGGCCAAGCTGCAGGCAATGGGCTATGAGGCCTGGTTCTACGAGCCCGCCGCCGGCGGCCACGGCTACGGCAAGGACAACCGGGAGCGCGCAGGCTTCGAGGTGCTCGGCTTCCGGTTTCTGAAGGAGAAGATCGGGTGGCGGGATGAAGGTTGATGGTCGCCCGCTCGCAAGTCCTGATCGCATCGCGACGTAAGGCGGCCACCGCTCTCTCATTCCCTCCCCCCTTGCGGGGGAGGGGCAGGGAGAGGGGTACCACACGGGAACTCTCTCGATGTGCGCGCGGCGTGATCGAGGACGGTTAGACCGTTTGCTGGGCTACCCCTCTCCCCCGCCCTCCCCCACAAGGGGGGAGGGAGCACACCGCCTTTGTGGTGTGCTCCCGGGCTCAAGCCAGCAACGGCTCAGCGCGAAAACACCAGCGTCAGATTGTTCGCGGGCATGTCGATGGACTCGATGAGGCGGAGGCCTGCGGCCGTCGCGAGCGTCTCGACATCGCCGATGTCGCGCACGCCCCATTCCGGATTGCCCTCGCGCAAGGAGGTGTCGAACACCGCATTGCTGAGCGCGATGTGCTTGCCGTCGCGCTTGAAGGGACCGTAGAGGAACAGCTTGCCGTCGAGGCGCAGATAGCGGCCGGCGCCCGCGAACAGGCCTTCGGCCACGGCCCAGGGCGCGATGTGGATGACATTGGCGCAGAACACGGCTGCAAGGCCGGTCGGCCCCTGCCCGCTCTTCATCTCCGGACACCAGTCGGGATCGGTGAGATCGATCCGCAGGGGTGAGCGGATGTTTGGCAGGCCCGCATGCACGCGCCAGGCCTCGATGCTCCTGAGATGGCGCTGGTTGAGATCGCTCGGCCACCAGATCAGGCCGGGCGTGTGGCGGGCGAAATGGACCACATGCTGGCCGGTTCCGCTGCCGAGCTCGACCACGTTGCCGGTCAGCCCGGTGAGGCGCGTCTCCAGCGCGGACCAGATCGGCGCGTGATTGCGATGGAAGGCCGGCGCATCGAGCCGCCCATCGGCCTCGACACGTCCGCCGTCCCTGCCAAATTCGACGACATATTCAGCCAAGCGAGATCCCCAAAATATGCGAAACAGAAAAGACGGCCGTAACGGCCGAACGCCCTAGAATAATTTGCTAGTGCCCACCTGTTAGATGAACGAACCTATCTCAGCGGTTGCAATGCGGAGGATATTAACTCCATTTTGCCGCGTGCATAGTCTTGATTGTCACGCGATGCCCTTTGTGCTTTGGAACGCTTATATTTCTGCAAACGAGATCATCGACATACCGCTTGGGACGATGCCTTGACCGCCTTTCCTTGCAAGCCTGCTGCTCTGGTGGCGCTGGCCCTCCTCGCCGGCGCGGCTGCGGCGCAGGCGCAATCCACTGTCGCCGACGGCCAGAAGCTCGCTTTCGACCGCGGCAAGGGCAATTGCCTGACCTGTCACGTCATCAAGGGCGGCGACCTGCCGGGAACGATCGGTCCGGAGCTGAAGGATCTCAAGACCAAGTACCCCGACCGCAACGAGCTCACCGCGATCATCTTCGACGAGACCAAGCGTAATCCGCAGACCATGATGCCGCCGTTCGGCCGGAACCGGATTTTGACCGAACAGGAGATCGGCGCGATCGTTGATTTCCTGCAAACCCTGTAATGGCCGGCTGCCCAGGAGACCTCCGATGACCACGACCACCGGCCCCGTTGCGACAAGGCGCCTGATCCTGCAGGGCGCGGCCTGTGTCGCCGTGCTGGGCCTCGGCAATCTGCCGTTCGCAGCCGCGCCGGCGCGCGCTGCGGCCAATGACAAATATCCGGAAGAGGCGTTCAAGCAGAAGAGCGAGGCCGACGCGATCAAGGCGCTCTATGGCAGGACCGCCGAGCCTTCCGACAAGGTCAGGCTGGACGCGCCCGAGATCGCCGAGAACGGCGGCGTCGTGCCGGTCTCGGTGACGACCACGCTCGACAAGGTCACCTCGATCTCGTTCTTCGTGGCCGAGAACCCGTTCGCGCTCGCGGCGTCCTACAAGATCGCCGACGGCACGATTCCGGGCGTCGCCAACCGGCTGAAAATGGCCAAGACCAGCAACTTGATCGCCATCGTCGAGGCTGATGGCAAGCTCTACAGCGCGACCAAGGAAGTGAAGGTCACCGTCGGCGGCTGCGGCGGCTAGGAGGATCGGTCCGATGGCATCAAGCATTCGCGTGCGCGCAACGTCCAACGGCGACATCACCGAGGTGCAGGCACTGATCCAGCACCCCATGGATACCGGCCTCGCCAAGAATCCCGCCGGCGAGCTGATCCCGGCGCACTACATCCAGCAGCTGAAGTTCGAATGTAACGGCAAGGACGTCTTCGTCGCCGATTGGGGCACCGCGGTCTCCAAGGACCCCTATGTCAAATTCAGCTTCAAGGGCGCCAAGAAGGGCGACGAGCTCAAGATTTCCTGGACCGACAACAAGGGTGCGTCGGACACGACCACCGCGAAGATCGCGTGATGAAGACCCGGTCTGCCCTCCTGCTTGGCTCGCTGAGCGCCGCGCTCGTTGCGTTTGCCCTCACTTCTCCGCGCGTCGCCGCAGCCGACAAGGTCGATCCCGTCACTGATGCCAAGGCGTTCAGGAACTTCTTCTTCCAGAAATTTCCCGACGTGAAGCACGAGGACTTCGTCAACGGTCCGTATTCGATGAACGCGGACATGAAGCGGCAATGGCAGGAGAAGGAGGAATTCCCGCCTTACGAGTTCGCGCTCGACGCCGGCAAGGAGATGTTCGCGACCCCGTTCAAGAACGGCAAGACCTACGCCGACTGCTTTCCGAACGGCGGCATCGGCATCCGCCAGAACTATCCTTACTTCGACGAGAAGGAAGGCAAGGTCGTCACCCTGGAGCTCGCGCTCAACCGCTGCCGCGAGGCCAATGGGGAAGTGCCCTATTCCTACGTCAAGGACGAGATGGCCTCGCTCACCGCCTACATGGCCTTCACCTCGCGCGGCAAGCTGATGGACATCAAGATTCCCGATGATCCGCGCGCGCTCGCGGCGTTCGAGAACGGCAAGCGCTATTTCTACACGCGGCGCGGCCAGATGAACTTCTCCTGCGCGAGCTGCCACGTGCAGAGCCCGGGCGAGCGCATCCGCGCCGAGATCCTGGCGCCGGCGCTCGGCATTCTGAACGCGATGCCGATCTACCGCTCCGAATGGAGCGGCATGGGCACGATCAGCCGCCGCTTCGTCACCTGCAACAGCCAGACCCGCGCGGTTCCGCTGGAGCCGCAGTCGGACGAATACCGCGACGTCGAATATTTCCTGTCCTACGTCGCCAACGGCCTGCCGATCGCGGGCCCGGGAGCGCGGCCATGAAGCGGTCACTTCCCCTGGCCATGCTGCTCGCGCTCGGCCTTGCGCCCACGGCGCGCGCGGCCAATGAAGCGGACTACAAGGCGGCCTACGCCGCTGCGGAAGCCGCATCGAAGGAGGCTGCCGGCTTGCGCAATCAATGGACCGTCACCGTCTCGACGCTGGCTGCCGCCAGGAAGGCGGCCGATGGCGGCGATTTCGACCGCGCCACCGCCGCAGCCAAGGAAGCCGAGGCGCTGGCAAAGGCCTCGATCTTCCAGGCTGCCTCCGAAAAAGAAGCCTGGAAGGCGATGGAAATCCGCTAGACTGGGCCCCCACTGGAACAGTCTTGCGACCGCCTGAGGGCGCGGAGAATTTTGGAATGGCGATCCGCCGCCGCGATTTCCTGAAGAGCGCTGGCCTTGCCGCCGCATCGTTTGGTCTGCCGAGGCTCGCGCGAGGCACCGAGACCGCGAGCATCTACGACCTCGAACGGTTCGGCAATGCGCGGATCCTGCACATCACCGACACGCATGCGCAGCTCAATCCGGTCTATTTCCGCGAGCCCAGCGTCAATATCGGGGTCGGCGAGATGGCCGGACGGCCGCCGCATCTGGTCGGCCGAGCTTTCCTGGAGCGCTTCGGCATCCGCGCCGACAGCGCCGAAGCCTATGCCTTCACCTGTATCGAGTTCGAGAAGTCGGCAGGCCGCTTCGGCAAGCTCGGCGGCTTTGCCCATCTGAAGACGCTGGTCGACCGCTTGCGTAGCGATGTCGGCGAGAAGCGTTCGCTGCTCGTCGACGGCGGGGATCTCTGGCAGGGCACCGGGCTTGCCAATGTCATGCAGGGCCGCGACATGGTCGAGGTCGCCAACCTGCTCGGCATCGAAGCGATGACCGGGCATTGGGAGTTCACCTATGGCGAGCAGGTGCTGCGCGACAATCTCGAGCGCTTCAAGGGCGAGTTCCTGGCGCAGAACGTCTTCCTGACCGAGGAAGCCGCGTTCAACGACGCCCTCGCCTTCGACAAGGCCAGCGGGCGCGTGTTCAAGCCGTCTGTCGTCAAGGAGATGGGCAGCCATCGGGTCGCGATCGTCGGCCAGGCCTTCCCTTACGTGCCGATCGCGCATCCCAAGCGGTTCACGCCGGACTGGAGCTTCGGCATCCGCGAGGAGGAGTTGCAGAAGCATGTCGATGCCTTGCGCGGCACCGACAAGGTCGATGCCGTCATCCTGCTCTCGCACAACGGCATGGACGTCGACCTCAAGCTGGCAAGCCGCGTCACCGGCATCGACGTCATTCTCGGCGGCCACACCCATGACGCCGTGCCGCAGCCGATTGCCGTGAAGAACGCCGGCGGCACCACGCTCGTCACCAATGCCGGCTCCAACGGAAAATTCCTCGCCGTGCTCGATCTCGCGATCGACAAGGGCAAGGTCGGCGACATTCGTTATCATCTGCTACCGGTTTATTCCGAACTGCTGAAGCCAGATCCCGCCATGGCCGAGCTGATCGGCCGGCTGCGCGCGCCGCATGTGACCGACTGGTCGACGAAGATCGCAACGCCGGACCGCCTGCTCTATCGGCGCGGCAATTTCTCCGGACCGGTCGACGAGCTGATCTGCACCGCACTCCGCACCGAGCTCGATGCCGAGATCGCGTTGTCGCCGGGCTTCCGTTGGGGCGTCACTGCGCTGCCCGGCCAGGCGCTGACCATGGAGGATGTGCTCGCGGAAACCGCGATCACCTATCCCGAGACCTATGTGCAGGAGATGACGGGCGCGCAGGTCAAGGACGTGCTGGAAGACATCTGCGACAATCTCTTCAATGCCGATCCCTACTACCAGCAAGGTGGCGACATGGTGCGCGCCGGCGGGCTCAGCTACACCTGCACGCCGGCGGGCGCGATCGGCAGCCGCATCTCGGAGCTGAAGCTCCATAACGGCAAGGCGCTCAGCGCCAGCCATCGCTACAAGGTCGCGGGCTGGGCCTCGGTCAACAGCCAGCAAGGCGCGCCGGTGTGGGACGTCGTCGGCAAATATCTGCGCTCGGGCCGGATGTTTCAGGAGCGACTCGGCTCCGGCGTCACGCTGAAGGGCGTCGAGGACAATCCAGGCATCGCGGGACAGGGATGAGACGGGCGCAGATCCTGTCCGCGCTGATGCTGGCGCTGCTGGCGTGGGCCGCGCTCGCGCCGGCCTCGGCGCAACAGGTGCCGCTGCAGGACAAGCCGTTCGCGGAGCACAGGGTCGTGCTGCAGCTCTCGGACGGCGATGCCAGGAAGCAGGCGCTGGTGCTGAGCGTCGCCAACAATCTGCTGAAGGCCTACGACCCCGACAAGATCGCGATCGAGGTGGTGGCATTCGGTCCCGGCATCGACCTGTTGCTGTCAGGCAGCGAGCGTCGCAAGCAGGTCGAAAGCCTGATCGCGCAGGGCGTGCGCTTCGACATCTGCCTCAACACGGTGGACACCATCGAGCGCGAAACCGGCAAGCGGCCGGAATTCATCGCCGCGGCGACGCCGGTGCAGGTCGGCGTCGCGCAGATCCTGTTCCTGGCGGAGAACGGGTACACGCTGGTGAGGCCGTAGGGGCGTAGGCGCGCTCTCGCGTCACCCTCAGTGTCGTTCCTGCGAACGCAGGGGCGACCGAATTTGTGGGACCGGCGTTCCCCCACATAGATCCCCTCCTCCGGCCGATCACTCGGAACAACAATTTTCTAAATTTTACTCCAAATGCAGTGAATTACTTCTATTTCTGGCCCAGAACGTAGTAGAATCCTCGAAATCAGTTCCAAGCCGGGTTCTGCCATGATCTTCCGCCAGCTCTTCGACAGCGTTTCGGGCACCTACAGCTACATCCTCGCCAGCCGCCCCGGCGGCGAGGCGCTGATCCTCGATCCCGTGCTGGAAAAGGTCGACCGCTACTGCCAATTGCTGCGCGAGCTCGACCTCAAGCTGGTGAAGGCGGTCGACACCCATCTGCATGCCGACCACGTCACCGGCCTCGGCGAGCTGCGCGACCGCACCCATTGCATGACCGTGATGGGCGACCAGACCAAGGCCGACGTGGTGGCGATGCGCGTTGCCGACGGCGACAAGGTCACGATCGAGGGCCTGTCGCTCGACGTGATGTACACGCCGGGCCACACCGACGATTCCTATTCCTATCTGATGGGCGATCGCGTCTTCACCGGCGACACGCTGCTGATCCGCGGCACCGGCCGCACCGATTTCCAGAACGGTTCTTCGCGCGCACAGTACGATTCGATCTTCAACCGCCTCTTGAAGCTGCCGGACGAGACGATGGTATTCCCGGCGCACGACTACAAGGGCGACACCGTCTCCACCATCGGCGAGGAGAAGCGCTACAACCCCCGCCTCCAGGTGCGATCGGTCGACGAATATATCGAGCTGATGGCCGATCTGAAGCTGCCCAATCCGAAGATGATGGACGTGGCGGTGCCCGCCAACATGCATGTCGGCCTGCATCAGGAGGAGCTGGAGAAGGAAGGCCGCGCGCTCAGCGCGGTCGAGGCGATCCGCATTCTCGGCCGGCCCGACATGCTGCTGGTCGATCTGCGCGAGACCAACGAGCGGATGAAGCACGGCATGCTCGAAGGCGCGCTGCATACGCCCTATCCGTCGGTCGAGGAGAGCCTGAAGCCCGGCGGCATGCTGCGCGAGGTCGCAGCCGCGACGGGGCGCCGCGTGGTGTTCTTCTGCGCCTTCGGCGAGCGCTCGGCGATGGCGGTTGCGGCAGCGAAAGAGGCGGGGCTGCTCAACACGGCCCATATCGCCGGTGGCATCGACGCCTGGAAGAAGGCGGGCGGGCCGGTCGTGCACTGACGGCCTGCTTGCGATAGCTCAGAAACTGCACATATCTTCCGGATAGGATCGGATGCAGCATCACCATCCGGGACCAGCCATGACCAGGATCTGCAAACCAAGCGAGCTGCCTGAGGTCGCCGAGAAGAAGCCGGCGGAAGGCAAGGCGAAGACGCCTCCGCCTCCCCTCGAAGACGACGACTACGAGGACGGCGACATCGCAACGCCCAAGCGCGACCGCTACGGCCCGGACGACGAGCCGTTGTGAGGGGTGAAGTCGCCTCACGAACCGTGCGTCCCCGCCCGCGCTACCTGCCATGCGCCTCTGTTCATGGACAAATAACCGCTCTCCCCGATAGTTTCCGCGTCCATCGGGAGTGAAACGGGACTGCAATGGTCGACGTTCTTGCCGCACCGCAGCAAGGCAAGGCGGACAGCGCGCTACGCACGCTGACTGGAATCTCGATCGCGCATTGGGTCAGCCATTTTCATCTGCTGGTCCTGCCGATGCTGTTCCCGTTCCTCAAGGACAAGCTCGGCGTCGGCTATGTCGAGCTCGGCCTCTCGCTGACCACGCTTGCCGTCGTCTCCGGACTGACGCAGGCGCCGACCGGCTATCTCGTCGACCATTTTGGCGCGCGCAAGATCCTACTGATCGGACTGACGCTCGGCGGATGCGCGCTGATCATGCTCGGCCTGCACCTCAGCTACGCCTCGTTGATCGCCTGCGCCGTGCTGCTCGGGCTCGCCAACAGCGTCTATCACCCCGCCGACTACGCGATCCTGGCCGAGCACATGGACGAGGCGCGGATGGGCCGCGCCTTCTCGATCCACACCTTTGCCGGCTTTCTCGGCGGCGCAGTGGCGCCCGCGATCGTGGCCGCGCTCGTCACCCTGTCCGGCGGCGTCGGTGCGCTGGTCGCATCGGGAGCGATCGGCATTCTGGTGGCGCTGCTGCTGCTCGTCATGAACATTCCCGACGCCGGCGCCAGCAGGAAGAAGCCGGGCGCGGAGAACGCGCCGAAACAGGCCGTCATCACGCCGGCATTGATGATGCTGACCGTGCTGTTCATGCTGCTCAGCCTGTCGGTCGCCGGCATCAACAATTTCGGCGTGGTTGCGCTGATGAGCGGGTATGGCGCGTCCTATTCCTCGGCCAACGTCATGCTGACCGCGTTCCTCGGCTGCAGCGCCGCGGGCGTGCTCGCCGGCGGCTTCCTCGCCGACCATACCGAGCGCCATGGCTATGTCGCCGCCGCCTGTTTTGCCGTGAATGCAGCGCTCGTGCTGCTGATCGCGCTGGTCACGTTGCCGGGCTGGGCGCTCACCGCCGCGATGGCGACGGCAGGTTTCCTCTCCGGCGTGATCGCGCCGTCGCGGGACATGCTGGTGCGCAATGCCGCGCCGGCGGGCGCCGCGGGCCGCGCCTTCGGCATCGTCTCCACCGGCTTCAATCTCGGCGGCATCGTCTCACCGCTGCTGTTCGGCTGGATCATGGACCAGAGCGCGCCGCATTGGGTGTTCGGTGCGTCCGTGATCTTCATGCTGGCGACGGTGGTGCTGTCGCCGTTCACGGAGCGGAAGCGGGCCAAGGCCAATTGATCGGTCGGTATCGCTACGAATTCAGCTGTCGTCCCTGCGAAAGCAGGGACCCATATCCACAGGGAGTGATTGTCGCGCGAAGCTGATAACTACGAGTCTTCGCCAAACATCTCCCTGTGGTTATCGCGACGAGCGCAAGCGCTCACGCGGAGGTCCCGGATCGGCGCGCGCTTAAGGCGCGCTTGTCCGGGACGACGGATAGAGCAAAAGCAGAACAACAAAACGGGAAGAAACACCATGAGCACCCCTGATCTCGTCATCCGCGGCGGCACCGTTGCGGATGGAAACGGCGGCGAGCTGTTCGAGGCCGACGTCGCCATCACCGGCGGGACGATCAGTGAGGTGGGCAAGGTCGCCGCGAAGGGCCGCGAAGAGATCGACGCGCGCGGCAAGCTGGTGACGCCGGGCTTCGTCGACGTCCACACGCATTATGACGGCCAGGTGACCTGGAGCCAGGACATCACGCCATCGTCGCAGAACGGCGTCACCACCGCGATCATGGGCAATTGCGGCGTCGGCTTTGCGCCGTGCAAGCCTGAAGACCACACCCGCCTGATCCAGCTGATGGAAGGCGTCGAGGACATTCCCGAACCGGTGCTGAGCGCCGGCATTCCCTGGGCCTGGGAGAGCTTTCCGGACTACATGGACTGGCTCAGCAAACGCGATTTCGACATCGACGTCGGCGCGCAGCTGCCGCATGCGGCGCTGCGCGTCTATGTCATGGGCGAGCGCGGCGCGCGCCGCGATCCCTCGACTGCGGAGGACAATGCGGCGATGGCGAAGCTCGCTGGCGAAGCGGTGCGCTCCGGCGCGCTCGGCTTCTCGACCTCGCGCACACTCAACCACCGCACGTCCACGGGCGATTTCACGCCGACCTTGAAGGCGGGCGAGGACGAGCTCACCGCCATTGCCGGCGCCATGCACCGGCAGGGCCGCAGCGTGCTGCAGTTCGTGCTCGACCTCTCGACCATCCACGAGGATCTGCCGATGATGCTGCGGGTGGCCGACAGCACGAAGTGCCCGATCTCGTTCTCGATCACGCAGAATGACAGATCGCCGAACCGCTGGCGCCAGACCCTGGACGAGATCAATGCGGCGGCCAAGCGCGGCCTTTCCATCACTGCACAGATCGCCGCGCGACCGGTCGGGCTGCTGCTCGGGTTAGAGCTGTCGCGCAACCCGTTCCAGACCCATCCGAGCTACAAGGCGATCGCGCACCTGCCGCTTGGCGAGCGGCTGGCGCGGCTGCATCAGAGCGAAGTGCGCAAGGCGATCCTGAGCGAGACGGCGACCGCGACCGACGATCCGCTGTTCTTCCGGCCCAACTACGACAAGATGTTTTTGCTCGGCGATCCCCCCGATTACGAGCAGCCGCCGGAGAACGCGCTGGGCCCGCAGGCGCGCAGGCAGGGACGCCAGCCGGAAGAGCTTGCCTATGATGCGATGCTGTCGGACGAAGGCCGCGGCATGCTCTATGTGCCCTTCCTCAACTATTCCGACGGCAATCTCGATGCGACGCGCGAGATGCTGACCGACCCGCAATCGGTGCCGGGCCTCTCCGACGGCGGGGCGCATTGCGGCATCATCTGCGATGCCAGCTTCCCGACCTATCTCTTGACGCACTGGACGCGCGACCGCAGGCGCGGCGAAAAGCTGTCGATCCCGTTCGTGGTCGCGGCGCAGGCACGCAAGACCGCGCTCTCCGTCGGCCTCACCGACCGCGGGCTGATCGCGCCCGGCTACAAGGCCGACGTCAACGTGATCGACTATGACCGCCTGCACCTGCATCCGCCCAAGGTGCATTACGATCTGCCGGTCGGCGGACGGCGGCTGTTGCAGGATGTCGACGGTTATGACGCCACGATCGTCTCGGGCGTGGTGACGCGGCGGCAGGGCGAGGCCACGGGTCGGCGGCCGGGCAAGCTGATTCGGGGTGCGCAGGGGATGAACTAGGCGGTTGTTGCCGCTTACCCTCCCCTGGAGGGGGAGGGTCGCTACGCGTGCAGCGAAGCGGAATGCGTAGCGGGGTGGGGTGACAGTCTCTCCGCACGAGAAGGTGCCCGTGTTGAGGGATCACCCCACCCCGCTCGCGCTTCGCGCGATCGACCCTCCCCCTCCAGGGGAGGGTAGGAGCCCTTACGTCGGGGACACCGCGCCCTTCAGCGCCGTGGCTTGCGCGGCCGCACCGCGCGTCAGTCTGGCCTTTTCCGTGTTCGGCCAGAGCAGCAGCAGGCCGAGCAGGCCGGAGCCGACCATGATCACGGCGTTGATGGTGAAGCCGGTCATGTAGCCGTCGAGCGTGCTGCCGGCGCGCTGGATCATCGCTCCCATCACCGCCGGCGCGATGATGCCGGCGAGCGTGTAGAGCGCGCTGTAGATGGCGAGGACGGCGCCGCGCTGCGACGTCGGCGTGAACTCGCCGAGCATGGGCGGGCACACGACATAGATCGCCCCGCACAGGCCCGAGCCGACCACGAGCAGCGCGATCTGCAGGCCTGCGCCCTGAACATGCGGCATCGTCGCCAGGATCAGTCCGCCGATCACCAGCGGCACCGAGCCAAGCACGCCGCGCGCCGCGCGGGTGTTGTAACCGCGCGCCATCATCACCTGCGAGATCCACCCCGTGAGAATGACGGTGGTGGCACCGAACACCCAGGGCAGGATCGAGATGAAGCCGGCTTGGCTCTGCGAGAAGCCGAGTCCCTTGACGATGAACGGCGTGAACCAGGTCAGGCCGAGCGAAAGCGCCCAATAGGCGCCGAAGGTCGCCGCGACGCAGCCGATGAAAGTGCGCGAGGTGAGAAGCTGCAGGTAAGGGATCTTCTGCTCGGACGCGGCCAGGACCTGGGTGTCCTCCAGCGGCCCCTCCTTGCCGAGCGCGAGCCAGGCACAGACCCAGATCAGGCCGACGACGCCGAGCGCACCGAAGGCATAGTGCCAGGAATGATTGACGATGACCCAGTTCAACGCCGGCACTGCCAGGATCACGCCGAAGGCGGAGCCCTGCGACAGGATCGCGGTCGGCAGCGTGCGCTTCTCGTCGGGGAACCATTTGTAGATGGCATGCGCCGCGACCGAGAAGGCCGGGCCTTCACCCGCGCCCAGCGCGATACGGCAGATCAACAGCGTGGTGAACGAGACGGTGCCGACCATCGGAAACTGCGCCAGCGCCCAGATCACCGCGAGCACGAGCAGCACCCAGCGCGTCGGCACCTTGTTGACGATGAAGCCGACCACGATGCCGGCGATCGAGAACAGGAAGAAGAATGAGGACCCGAGCAGGCCGAACTGCTCCGGGCTGAGCTTCAGATCGGTCATGATCGGAACGCCGGCGAGGCCGACGACGATCTTGTCGGCAAAATTCACGACCATGAAGAGAAAGAGGAGAAACGTGACGGTCCAGGCGCCCTTCGGCGTTGGCTTTGCCGACCCCCTGGATTCCCCTGCCGTCCTGTCCGCCGTTTCAGGCGTTCCCTGAGCGCTCATCGTTCTCCCCGCATGTCTTTTATGGCACTTTTTTGATTTTGCCGTCCTGGAAGCTAACAACGCCTTCGAGACCAACGCAACCCGGCATTTCCGCAGCAAGTGTGCTACGCAACAATTCCGCTAATTCCGTCCGGCGCCATTCATCGTGCTGAGCATCCGAAACCTTTCCAAGACCTTCTCCTCGGCCGGCGAACCGGTCCATGTGCTGCGCGGCGTTAGTCTCGACCTCAAGGCCGGCGAGCGCGTCGCGCTGACCGGCGAGTCCGGCAGCGGCAAGAGCACGCTGCTGCACCTGATCGCAGGGTTGGACGCCGCCGATGGCGGCACGATCCGGCTCGAGGACGTCGAGGTCACCAATCTCTCCGATGCGGGGCGCGCAGCCTTGCGGCGCGATCGGATCGGCCTGGTTTTTCAGCAGTTCAACCTGATCCCGAGCCTGTCGGTCGCGGACAATCTGGCCTTTCAGGCACGGATCGCCGGCCATCATGACGCGGCCTGGATGAAAGAGCTGATCGAACGGCTCGGGCTCGGCCCGCTCCTGAAGCGCTATCCCGAGCAATTGTCCGGCGGACAGCAGCAGCGCGTCGCGATCGGCCGGGCGCTGGCGACAAAGCCCTCGCTGCTCTTGGCGGACGAGCCGACCGGCAATCTGGATGAGGCCACCGCCGAGGACGTGCTCGCACTGACGCGCGATCTCGTCGCGCGCACGGGCTGTGGCTTCCTGATGGTGACGCACAGCATGCATCTGGCCGGCACACTCGACCGCCACCTCACCCTGCATGCGGGGCGGATCGCATGAGGCGCGCGCTCTGGATCCTCGCGGTGCTGCTCAGCCATTGGCGGCGTCACAAGATGCAGTTCGCGACGCTTCTGGTCGGGCTGATCGCGGCGACCGCGCTGTGGAGCGGCGTGCAGGCGATCAACCAGCAGGCCCGCAGCGCCTATGACCGCGCCGCAGCGACGTTCGGCGGCACCCGCACCGCGATGCTGGTTGCGCCGAATGCAACAACCTTCTCGCAGGACCTGTTCGTCAAGCTGCGCCGCGCCGGCTGGCCGGTGTCGCCCGCGCTGGAGGGCCGGGTGCAGATCAACGGGCGCTCGGTGCGGCTGCTCGGCATCGAGCCGGTGACGCTGCCGGTCGAAATCGGCAATGCGCCGCGGCTCGGTGCCTCGGACCTCGGCAGCTTCGTAGCGCCGCCGGGCCAGACATTGGTGGCACGGGAAACGCTGAGAGACCTGCAGGAGACGGAAGGCGCGGCACCGCCGATCAGCAACGGCGCAAAGCTGCCGCCGCTGCGGGTGTTGCCGCAGCTCGTGCCCGACGTGCTGGTGGTCGATATCGGCGTGGCGCAGCGCCTGTTGAACAAGCCGGATCAGCTCTCGCGGCTTCTGATCGGCAAGCCGAAGAGCAAGCCCGCGCCGCTGGCAAGCATCGTCGGCGACCAGTTGCAGCTGATCGAGCCGACCGCGGAAACCGAGCTGGAACGCCTCACCGACAGCTTTCATCTCAACCTGACCGCGTTCGGCCTGTTGTCGTTCTTCGTCGGCCTCTTCATCGTCAATTCGGCCGTCGGCCTCGCCTTCGAGCAGCGACTGCCGATGCTGCGGACGCTGCGCGCCTGCGGCGCCTCGGCACGGCTCGTCAACACGGTGCTGGTGGTCGAGCTGGTCGCACTGGCGCTGGTCGCAGGATTGATCGGCCTCGTGTGCGGCTATTTCATCGCGGCGGCGCTGTTGCCCGACGTCGCGGCGTCGTTGCGCGGACTCTACGGCGCGCAGATTCCGGGGCAGCTCAGCCTGCGGCCGGAGTGGTGGCTCGCCGGCATCGGCATCAGCATTGCCGGTGCGCTCGTTGCGGCGACGACCAGCCTGATCAAGGCGATCAGGATGCCGGTGCTGGCGACCGCGCAGCCGCGCGCGTGGCAGCAGCGGCAGCGGCGCTGGCTGATCCTGCAGAGCTGTGCGGCCGGTGTCGTGTTCGCGCTTGCGCTGCTGTTGCTGCGCTATGGCGAATCGCTGATTGCGGGCTTTGGCGTGCTGGCGGCCCTGATGCTCGGCGCGGCCTTGATCCTGCCGGCCCTCCTCGAACTCCTCCTGCTCGCAGGCCAATGGACCGCGCGAAGACCGCTTGCGCTGTGGTTCTGGGCGGACAGCCGGCAGCAGCTCTCCGGATTGTCGCTGGCGCTGATGGCACTGCTGCTCGCGCTCGCCGTCAATGTCGGGGTCTCCACCATGGTGGAGACGTTCAGCCGCACCTTCACCGGCTGGCTCAACGGTCGGCTTGCCGCCGACGTTTACATCAGCGCCTCCGACAACGCGCAGGGCACGGCGATCCGCAACTGGCTGAAGGAGCGCAGCGACGTGCAGGCGGTCCTGTCGGGCGGCCGCGCCGAGGTGCAGCTTCAGGGCCAGCCGGTCGAGCTGTTCGGCCTGCCGGATCACGCGCTCTATCACGAGCGCTGGCCGCTGCTGGAAGCCGCGCCGCGCGCCTGGACCCGGCTGGTGCCGGGCAATGCCGCCTTCATCAGCGAGCAGCTCAGCCGCCGGCTGAATGTGCGCGTCGGCGACGTCGTCGAGGTGCCGGCGCCTAGCGGAAGCTGGGAGCTCGACATCGTCGGCATCTATGCCGATTACGGCAATCCCAGGGGACAGCTGACCGTCAACGTCGCGGCGCTGATCCGGCAATTTCCGCAGACGCCACAGACACGGATCGGGCTTATTGTCCCACGGGAAAAGATTCCCGGCCTGATCGCGGCCCTGCAGAAGCAGTTCGCGCTCGGCGACCGCAGTGTCGCCGACCAGGCCACGGTGAAGGCGGAATCGATCCGCATCTTCAACCGCACCTTTGCGGTGACATCGGCGCTGAATGCGTTCACGCTCGGCGTCGCCGGCATCGCGCTGTTCACGAGCCTGTTGACGCTGGCCAACTCCCGCCTGCCGCAGCTTGCGCCGCTGTGGGCGATCGGCATCACGCGGCCGCGGCTGGCCGCGATCGAATTGACCAAGACGCTGTCGGTCGCGCTGTTCACATCGCTGCTCGCCGTGCCGCTCGGGCTATTGGTGGCGTGGTGCCTGATCGCGATCGTGAACGTGAAGGCGTTCGGCTGGCGGCTGCCGTTCCATGTGTTTCCGCTGCAATTGATCGAGCTGGTCGCGGTCGCGCTGGTCGCGTCGCTGCTTGCGGCGCTGCTGCCGGTGATACGGCTGGCGCGGATGCAGCCAGCCAGCCTCGTCAAGGTGTTCGCCAATGAGCGCTGATCGCATCTCGCGCCGCGCCTTCGCCGGCGGCATCGCCGCGCTGGCGCTTGCACGCCGCGCCGGCGCACAAGGCTATGCCGGGCTCGGCGAGCGCGCGGACGGATTTGCGAAGGTCGTGCCGGGAAAGACCTTCACGTTCCCCGGCGATCACGGTCCGCATCCGGAGTTTCGCATCGAGTGGTGGTATCTGACGGCAAACCTCGTCGATTCCAGCGGCGCGGCTTGCGGGCTGCAATGGACGCTGTTCCGCCAGGCGGCGCAGCCGGGCCCGCAAGGCGAGGGCTGGGCCAATCAGCAGGTCTGGATGGCCCACGCGGCCGTGACGCGCGCCGGCACCCACCGCTTCAACGAGATCTTTTCACGCGGCGGCATCGGGCAGGCCGGCGTCGCGGCAAAACCGTTTGCGGCCTGGATCGACGATTGGGAGATGAAGGGTCTCGAGCGCACCGACGATCGTAGCCTGGCGCCGCTGACGCTGAAGGCGTCCAGCACCGATTTCAGCTACGCGCTGACGCTCGAGGCCGATCGTCCGGTCGTGCTGCAGGGCGATCGCGGTTACAGCCGCAAGTCGGAGCGCGGCCAGGCGTCCTATTATTACAGTCAGCCGTTCTACCGCGCCCGCGGCACGCTCACCATCGACGACAAGCCGGTCGATGTCTCGGGTCAGGCCTGGATGGACCGCGAATGGAGCAGCCAGCCGCTCGACACCGATCAGACCGGCTGGGACTGGCTGTCGCTGCATCTCGCGTCCGGCGACAAGCTGATGCTGTACCGGCTGCGGCAGAAGGACGGCAGGGACTATCCGTTCGGCAATTGGATCAGCGCCGCCGGCGACACGCAGATGATCGCGGGCGGCGATATTCAAATGATACCGAAGGCGACGACGGAGGTCGCCGGACGCAAGCTGCCGGTGGAATGGCAGATCGCGATCCCGTCGCGATCGCTCTCGATCCTCTGCAAGCCGCTCAACCCGAAGGCCTGGATGGGGACCGGCTTCTCCTATTGGGAAGGGCCGATCCACTTTGCCGGGACGCATGACGGCGTTGGCTATCTCGAGCTGACCGGGTATTGAAGCAGCGACCTCTTCAAGGGATTTTCGCGATGTATCACTTCACCGCCCTCGTCACGCTGCTGGCGATCGCATTTTACTTCTTCACCTGCATCAACGTGTCGCGCTCGCGCAGCAAGACCGGTGTCAAGGTGCCGGCAATGTCGGGCCATCCGGATTTCGAACGCGCCTTCCGCATCCAGATGAATACGCTGGAATGGATGCCGATCTTCCTGCCGGCGCTGTGGCTGTTCGCGGTCTATATCGGCGACGGCATCGCGGCAGGGATCGGCGCGGTCTGGATCATCGGACGCGTCGTCTATTTCATCGGCTATTCGAAGGCGGCCGCCAAGCGCGGTCCGGGCTTTGCGATCCAGGGCATCGCGGCAATTGCCCTGTGGGCAGGGGCGCTGGGGGCGGTGGTGTTGCGGCTGGTGTGAGGCAACGCCGCCGCCACACCCTCACTGTCGTCCCGGACAAGCGTAAGCGCAGATCCGGGACGACAGCGACAGTGTGGCGTTCGCTGTGCCCCTTTCCCCTCACTTCGTCAGCGGACAGCCGCTTTCCTTGGCGGTGAAGAAGGCCTTGTCGCCGGGGACGGTGGCGAGCAGCTTGTAGTAGTCCCAGGGCTTCTTCGACTCCGAGGGCTTCTTGACCTCGAACAGATACATGTCGTGGACCATGCGGCCGTTCTCGAGCACCTTGCCGCCCTGCGCGAAATCGTCGTCAACCGGCAGCTCCTTCAGCTTCTTGGCGACGGCATCGGAATCCTTGGTGCCGGCGGCCTTGACCGCCTTGAGATAGCTCAGCGTCGCCGAATAGGTGCCGGCCTGGATCATGTTCGGCATCCGCCCGGTGCGCTTGAGGAAGCGTTCGCCGAGATTGCGGCTCTTGTCGTTGACGTCCCAGTAGTAGCCTTCCGTCAGCACCAGTCCCTGCGCGGCCTGCAGGCCGAGGCCGTTCACCTCGGCCAGCGTCATCAGCAGGCCGGCGAGCTTCTGGCCACTGGCGACGATGCCGAACTCGGACGCCTGCTTGATCGAGTTGGTGGTGTCGAGGCCGGCATTGGCGAGGCCGACGATCTTGGCCTTGGAGCTCTGCGCCTGCAGCAGGAAGGAAGAGAAGTCCGAGGAGTTGAGCGGCACGCGCACCGAGCCGACGACCTTGCCGCCATTGGCGGTGACGATCTCGCTGGTGTCCTTCTCCAGCGCATAGCCGAAGGCATAGTCCGCGGTGAGGAAGAACCAGGTGTCGCCGCCGGCCTTGGTCAGCGCGCCGCCGGTGCCGACGCCGAGCGCGCGGGTATCGTAGGCCCAGTGGAAACCGTAGGGCTGGCAGGCATCGCCTGTCAGACGCGAGGTCGCGGCGCCGACGACGATGTCGATCTTCTTCTTTTCCTTGGACAGCTCGTGGATCGCGAGCGCGACCGAGGAGGTCGTCAGCTCCGTGATCATGTCGACGTTCTCGACGTCGTACCAGCGCCGCGCGATCGAAGTCGCAAGGTCAGGCTTGTTCTGGTGGTCGGCGGTGACGAGCTCGATCTTCTGGCCCAGCACCTCGCCGCCAAAATCCTCGATCGCCATCCTGGCCGCCTCGACCGACCATTTGCCGCCGTAATCGGCGTAGACGCCGGACTGGTCGTTGAGGATGCCGATCTTGACGCCTTGTGCGGCGGCTGGCGCCGCCAGCACCAGGGCGGAGGTTGCGACGGCGGCCAAAAGTGCTGATTTCATCTGTTAACTCCCAGCAGTGTTCTGTTTTGAAATCGCGCGGATATTAGTGAAGAACCCCGGGCCTGCCCATCCATTTCAGGTTGGTCGTTAGTATGGAGGTGTGCCGAGGATGGCGCGACAAAACGAGCTGTCGTCCCGGACAGGCGCGCCTTAAGCGCGCGCAGATCCGGGATCCATAGCCACAGGACTTGGTTAGGCGAAGACTCGTGGTTGCCATTCTTCGCCAAACCACTCCCTGGGTTTATGGGTCCCGGATCTGCGCTGACGCTTGTCCGGGACGACACCGAGGATGGCGATAGGCCGGTGGCCACCTGACTCTCGTCAGGCCACCACCTCCGGCTTCTTCCCCTCGTTCCGCCCTTCCGCCAGGTTCCGCACCACCACGTAGAAGATCGGCGTGAACAGAAGTCCGAACAGCGTCACGCCGATCATGCCGAAGAACACGGCGACGCCGACGGCCTGCCGCATCTCCGAGCCGGAGCCCGACGAGATCACCAATGGCAAGACACCGAGGATGAAGGCGAAGGACGTCATCAGGATCGGCCGCAGGCGCAGCCGGCAGGCGTCGATCACGGCCTCCAGCCGCGGCTTGCCCTCGTTCTCGATGTCGCGCGCGAACTCGACGATCAGGATCGCGTTCTTGGCCGCCAGCCCCACCAGCACGACGAAGCCGATCTGGGTGAGGATGTTGACGTCCTGGCCCATGATGCGCACGCCGATGGTGGCAGCGAGCAGGCACATCGGCACGATCAGGATCACCGCGAATGGCAGGGTCCAGCTGCCATATTGCGCGGCGAGCACGAGATAGACGAACAGCACGCAGATCGGGAACACGTAGAGGCCCGCATTGCCGCCGGTGATCTGCTGATAGGACAGATCGGTCCATTCGAAGGTGAAGCCGCTCGGCAGGGTGTCGTCCGCCAGCTTCTTGATGGCGTTGAGCGCCGTGGTCGAGCTGGTGCCTGGTGCCGGCTCGCCCTGGAGCTCGGACGCGGCATAGAGATTGTAGCGAGCGACGCGGTCGGGACCAGAGACATCCCTGAACTCGACCACGCTGCCGAGCATCACCATGTCGCCCGCGGCGTTTCGCGTGCGCAGGCGCGCGAGGTCGCTCGGCTCTTTCCGGAACGGGAAATCGGCCTGAGCCGTGACGTGGTAGGTGCGGCCGAACAGGTTGAAGTCGTTGACATAGGTCGATCCGAAATAGGTCTGGATCGTGTCGTTGATGCCCGAGATGGGCACACCGAGCTTTTGCGCCTTGGTGCGGTCGATGTCGACGAACAGCTGCGGCGTGTTGGCCGAGAACGGCGAGAACACCGTGGGAGCGAGCAGCGAGGGCGATCTGCGCGCCGCGGCGACAAGCTCGTCGGTGGCTGCGGCGAGCATCTCCGGTCCGCGGCCCTGGCGGTCCTGGATGCGGATGGTGAAGCCGCCGCCGGTGCCGATGCCCGGCACGGCCGGCGGCGGGATCACGATGATGAAGGCGCCCTGGATCGCGGACAGGCGCTTGCGCAGCTCGGCCGTGATCGCATTCGCCGTGAGCCCTTTCTTGATCCGGGCCTCGGGCTCGTCGAACACGGGGAATAGCGCGGCCGCATTGCCGGCCTGGGTGCGGGTGGCGCCGGAGAAGCCGGCAAAGGCAGCGACGCGGATGATGCCGGGCGTATCCAGCGCGATCCGCTCGATCTCGCGCACGACCTCGGTGGTGCGCGCCAGCGAGGCTGCGCCGGGCAGTTGCGCGGAGACGATGACGTAGCCGCGATCCTGCGCCGGAATGAAGCCTTGCGACGTGGTCGCGATCAGCCAGCCGGCACTGCCGATCAGCACGACGTAGATCAGGATCATCACCACCGAATGCCGAATGACGAAATTGGCAAGGCCGGCATAGCCGTGCGCCAGCCGGTCGAACACGCGGTTGAACACGCCGGTGAAGGCACCCCACGCCCGCGCCATGACGTTCCAGGCGGCGGGCGGCCGCTTCTCCGCGTGCGGCGTGAGGATCTGCGAGGCCAAGGCCGGCGACAGCGTCAGCGAGCAGAAGCAGGAGATCGCGGTCGCGACGGCAATGGTGACGGCGAATTGCTGGAAGAACTGCCCGGAGATGCCGCCGAGGAAGGCGGTCGGCACGAACACCGCGCAGAGCACCAGCGCGATCGAGACCAGCGCGCCGCCGACCTCCTCCATCGTCTTCAGCGCCGCGTCGCGCCGGCTCAGGCCGTGCTCGAGATGCCGTTCGACATTCTCGACCACCACGATGGCGTCGTCGACCACGATGCCGACGGCGAGCACGAGACCGAACAGCGTGAGATTGTTGATGGAGAAGCCGAGCGCCGCCATCACCGCAAAGGTGCCGACCAGCGACACCGGGATCGCGATGATCGGAATGATCGCGGGCCGCCATCCCTGCAGGAAGACCAGCACGACGATGACCACGAGCAGCATGGCCTCATAGATGGTCTTGATCAGCTCGTGGACGGACTGGGCGATGAACTCGGTGGGATTATAGCCGATATTGTAGTCGAGGCCCTTCGGAAAACTCTCCTTCAGCCTCGTCATGGTGTCGGTGATGTTCTTGGCGGTGGCGAGCGCGTTGGAGCCGGGCCGCTGCGTCACCAGCATGGCAACCGCGGATTTGCGCAGCAGGAAGCTGTTGGTGGTGTAGGAGAGCGCGCCGAGCTCGATGCGGGCGACGTCGCGCAGCCGCACCGTGCGGCCGTCGGAGCCGGCCTTGATCAGGATGTCCTCGAACTGCTTCTGGTCCTTCAGACGGCCGGTGAAGGTGAGGTTGGGCTGGAAGGCGCGATCGGCGATCGGCGGCTCGGCGATCTGGCCGCCGGCGATCTGCACGTTCTGGGCGCGGATCGCCGCCAGCACCTCGGCCGAGGTCAGGCCGAGATTGGCGATCCGATCGGGATCGAGCCACAGCCTCATTGAGTAATCGCGCGCGCCGAACATCTGGATGTCGCCGACGCCGTCGAGACGCAGCAGCTGGTCGCGGACCTGGAGCAGCGCGTAGTTGGAGATGTAGAGCTGGTCGAAGGTGTCGTCGGGCGACAGCATGAACACGACCATCAGGATGTCGGGCGAGTTCTTGCGCGTGGTGACGCCGTTGCGCTGGACCTCCTCGGGCAGGCGCGGCTGCGCGATCGCGACGCGGTTCTGCACCAGCACCTGGGCCTTGTCGAGATCGGTGCCGAGCTTGAAGGTGACGGTGATGGTGAGCTGGCCGTTCGAGGTCGCCTGGCTGTAGAGATACAGCATGTCCTCGACGCCGTTGATCTCCTGCTCGATCGGAGCTGCCACCGTGTCGGAGACGGTCTGCGCGGAAGCGCCGGGATATTGCGTGGTGACGACGACGGTCGGCGGCACCACTTGCGGATATTCGGACACCGGCAGCGTGGTGTAGGCGAGCGCGCCGACGATCAACAGCACGATCGACAGCACCATCGCCAGGATGGGCTGGTTGATGGAGAGACGGCCGAGATTCATGACTTGCCACCGGCTGGAGCTTGCGCGGTCTTCGGCGCGACCTTGGCACCGACACGGGCACGCTGGATGCCGTTGACGATGACGCGGTCCTCCGCCTTCAACCCGTCGCGGATCACGCGCAAGCCGTCGTCCAGCGGGCCAAGCACCACGGGACGCGCCTCGACGGTGTCGTCGGGCTTCACCACGAACACGATCTTGCGGGACTGGTCGGTCGCGACGGCGACGTCCGGAATCAGCAGTGCTTCATAGGGCGCGCTGCCGATCAGCCTGACGCGGCCGAACTGGCCGGGCAGGATCGACAGATCGGTGTTCTTGATCACCGCGCGGCTGCGCAGCGTGCCGGTCGAGACGTCGAGGCGGTTGTCCAGGAAGTTGATGGTGCCTTCATGCGACGGCTTGGTCTCACCGGCGAGCGTCACCTGTACCGGGTTCGCGGTGTCGCGCGAACTCGGGCGCCGCCCTTCGAACCACAGCTTGCTGTATTTGATGAAGGTCGCCTCATCCATGTCGAAATAGATGTAGATCGGATCCAGCGTGACGATCGAGGTCAGCAGCGTCGACGTGCCGGTATCGCTGCCCTGCACGAGATTGCCGGGACTGACGAGATGGCGGCTGACGCGGCCCGTCAGCGGCGCCGTCACATGCGTGAATTCGATGTTGAGGCGAGCCACCTTCAGCGCGCCTTCGGCCTGCATCTCGGCGGCGTGCGCTGCCTGCAGGGCCTGACGCCGCTGATCGACCACCTGCTCGGAGACGGCGCTGGTCTGCACCAGGCTGAGGCCGCGATCGAGCTCGCGCTTGGCCAGCTCCACCTTGGCCCGCGCATCCGACAGCTGGCCCTCCGCCTGCGTCGCCACCGCCTCGAACGGGCGCGGGTCGATCACGTAAAGCAGGTCGCCCTGATGCACGATGGCGCCGTCCTGGAATTCGACCGAGTTGACGAAGCCGCCGACGCGCGGGCGCACCTGCACCTCCTCGACCGCCTCGAAACGCCCGGTGAACTCGTCCCAATCCGTGACGGTGCGCTTGACCGGCTGGGCCACCGTCACCGGCGCCGGCGGCGGAGCCGCTGCTTGCGAGGCCGGCTTGTCGCAACCGGTGAGGGCGAATGCCGCACCCAGCAGGGCGGCGGTTGCACTCAATCGAGTCAGAAGGAAATCGTGCCTTTTGACAAACCGCTCGCTTCGATCCGGTCCGCTCATCCCAGGTCCTCGCATAAAAGCCGCAGAAAACGCAGGGTACGTCTCTACCTGCGGGCGCCACAAGATGGGTGGCCAGGATGAACTCTTCAAGACCGCGATGCGCGCAATGCCTGGACGGACGTCCTGGCCGGATGGCGGGTTGACAGAGCTAGCCGGCTGCGCCCGGGACGATTAGCGGGCGGTTTGCGAATGGCGTTATTCGCCGGGTTCATGAATGGAGACGGCAAGATGCCTGCGGCGCGATCGGTGTCACCCTCCCCTGGAGGGGTCCGGGACGAGCATAGCTCGCCCGTGGGTCGCAGCGCATGGAGCCCAGCGGAATGCGATGCGGGGTGGGGTGATCTCTCCACACGGGCACTGTTGGACGTGGAGAGACCGTCACCCCACCCCGTCTCACATCTCGCTGCGCTCAATGTGAGCCGACCCTCCCCCTCCAGGGGAGGGTAAAGAAGGGCCAGCGTCTTCGCGCATGACGGAGGCCGGCGGCTCGGCTAGATTACCTCCACAAAAACAAGACGAATTGTCCGGGAGGACAGGCGTGCACCAGGGACGTGTCGTTTTCGGCGCGATCGAGGAGGTCGTGTTCGGCCATCCTGCGGCAGGCGCCATCGTCGCGCAGATGGACCGGCTGGGAGCGCGCCGCGCCTTCCTGATGGTGTCGGGCACGCTCAACCGGCAGACCGACGAGATCGGGAAGATCACACAAGCATTGGGCTCCCGCTGCGCCGGCCTGTTCGACGCCATGCCGGCGCATACGCCGCGCGAGGCGGTGATCGCGGCAACAAATGCGGCCCGTGAAGCGGCTGCCGACCTGATCGTCACCGTCGGCGGCGGCTCGATCACCGACGGCGCCAAGGCGGTGCAGCTCTGTCTCGCCAACGGCATCGACACGATCGACGGCATCGACCGCATCCGCGTGCATAAGGGCGTCGCGCCCGAGATGATTGCGCCGACGGTGCGGCAGGTCAGCGTGCCCACCACGATCGCCGGCGGCGAGTTCAGCGCGATTGCCGGCGTCACCGACCGCAGCGCGCATGTGAAGCAGATGCTGCGGCACCCGCTCAGCGTCCCGCGCGCGACCATCCTCGATCCGGCCATCACCGTGCACACGCCGGAATGGCTGTTCCTGTCGACCGGCATCCGCGCCGTCGACCATTGCGTCGAGGCGATCTGCTCGCGTGAGACCCATCCCTATGCCGACGCGCAATCGGTGAAGGGCCTCGCCATGCTCGCCGACGCGCTGCCGCGGGTGAAGGCGGACCCTGCCGATCTCGACGCGCGGATGGACGCGCAGATCGGCACCTGGCTGTCGATGGGTGCGCTTTCAGCCGGCGTGCCGATGGGCGCGAGCCACGGCATCGGCTATGTGCTGGGCGCAGGCTTCGACGTGCCGCACGGCTACACCTCCTGCGTCATGCTGCCGGCGGTGATGCGCTGGAATGCGCGCGACAACGCGGAGCGGCAGATGATCGTCGCCGCCGCGATGGGCTATCCCGGCCACGCCGCCGCCGACGTGCTCGATGCCTTCATCCGCGCGCTCGGCATGCCGCGCAGCCTTCGCGAGGTGCATGTGGCGCCCGAGCATTTCGACGACATCGCCGAGCAGGCGATGCGCACGAACTGGATTCCGCGCAATCCGCGCAAGATCGAAGGTCCTGCCGATTTGCGCGAAATCCTGCTTCTCGCCGCATGATCCGAGCCGGAGGATAGATGTACACAGGTCACCAAGCCCGCCTGCGCCCGCTGCAGCCCGCCTTCATCATGGCGTCGACCGGCGAGGCCGTCACCTATCGCGAGCTCGAAGCGCGCAGCAACCGGCTGGCCCATCTCTTCCGCAAGCACGGCCTGAAGCGGCTCGACCATTACTCGATCTTCATGGAGAACAATTCGCGCTACCTCGAGGCCTGCGGCGCGGGCGAGCGCTCCGGACTGTATTACACCTGCATCAACTCCTTCCTGACGCCGGGCGAGCTCGCCTATCTGCTCGTCAACAGCCAATCAAAGATCTTGATCACGTCGGTGGCGAAGCTCGACATCGCCCGCGAGGCGATCCAGGCTTGTCCCGACATCAGGCTCTGCATCGTCGCCGACGGCCCCGGCGAGAGCGAGCGCATCGTCGGCCTTGCGGACGTGACCGCGGACATGCCGGCGACACCGATCGCCGGTGAATGGCTCGGCACCGCCATGCTCTATTCGTCAGGCACGACAGGGCGGCCGAAAGGCATTCTGCGTCCGCTGCCGGAGGAGCCGCCGAAGCACAATCTGCCGCTGTTCGATTTCCTGACCAAGCTCTGGCACTACCGCGAGGGCATGGTCTACCTCTCGCCGGCCCCGCTCTATCACTCCGCGCCGCAAGCCGCCGTGAACCTCACGATCCGCATGGGCGGCACCGTGATCATCATGGAGAGTTTCGATCCCGAGCGTTACCTCGAGCTGGTTCAGCGCTGGGGCATCACGCACACCCAGCTGGTGCCGACGATGTTCTCGCGCATGCTGAAGCTGCCGGAAGAGGTCCGCAAGCGCTACGACCTGTCGTCGCTGGAGATCGCGATCCACGCCGCCGCGCCCTGCCCGGCCCTGGTCAAGGACGACATGATCAAATGGTGGGGGCCGATCATTCACGAATATTACGGCGCCACCGAAGGCCTCGGCTTCACCGCCTGCAACAGCGAGGAATGGCTGAGCCACCGCGGCACCGTCGGCAAGGTGCTGCTCGGCGACCTCCACATTCTCGACGAGAACATGAAGGAATGCCCGATCGGCACGCCCGGTCAGGTCTGGTTCAAGACCGCTTCGCCCTTCGAATATTTCAACGACCCGGAGAAGACCAAGGAAGCGCGCTCGGCCGACGGCAGCATGAGCACGGTCGGCGATGTCGGCTATGTCGATGCCGACCGCTTCCTGTACCTCACCGACCGCGCGACCTTCATGATCATCTCCGGCGGCGTGAACATCTATCCGCAGGAATGCGAGAATCTCCTGATCACCCATCCGAAGGTGGCCGACGCCGCCGTGTTCGGCGTGCCCAATGCCGATCTCGGCGAGGAGGTGAAGGCGGTGGTGCAACCGATGCCCGGCGTCGTGCCGGACGCGGCGCTCGCCGAGGAGCTGATCGCGTTCTGCGCCAAATCGCTGTCGCGGCAGAAGGTGCCGCGCTCGGTCGATTTCGAGAAGGAGTTGCCTCGGCTGCCGACGGGGAAGCTGTACAAGCGCCTGCTGCGGGACCGGTACTGGGGCAACAAGGCGTCGCGGATCGTGTGAGGGGCGTCCGCCCAGTCGCGCGAGATGCCTCCATACAAAAGGTGTCATCCCGGGGCGTGACAAAGTCGCGAACCCGGGATCCATAACCACGGGGTAGAGTTGTTGAGCGAGCAGGTCACCCCGAGTCTTCGCTGCGCTCGTCCGGGACGACAGCGGAATTGTTGAAACGGCGTCGCACAACATCAGCGCCAGGAACCATCTCTTCGCACCTGCACTCTCACACTGGGAGACGATGAAAGACTTGCGGCCTTGCGTCATCCGAATTGTCGAGGCTGCATGCGACCTTACCGGGGTTGCCTCCCCTGACTTGCGTGCTATCGTCAGCTCAAACAGGCTGCAAAAGCCGATGTCCAGGGAGGATGAGCATGCGGAGCGTGTGGGCGCTCGCCGCAATGGCGGCGCTATCTGTGCTAACGGCCTCAACCGCCACGCTCGCCGGCGAGCCCAAGCAGGGCGGCGTCCTGCGAATGTATCACCGCGACAGTCCGGCCAACGCGTCGATCCTCGAAGGCGCCACCTATTCGGTCAACGTGCCGTTCATGGGGGTCTTCAACAATCTCGTCATCTACGACCAGCACATCGCGCAGAACAGTCCTGACACCCTCAGGCCCGAGCTGGCCGAAAGCTGGTCCTGGAGCGGCGACAACAAGAAGCTGACGTTCAAGCTGCGCCAGGGCGTCAAATGGCACGACGGCAAGCCGTTCACCTCGGCCGACGTCAAATGCTCCTTCGACCTGCTGATGGGCAAATCGCAGCAGAAGCTGCGGCAGAATCCACGCAAGGCCTGGTACAGCGAAGTCAACGAGATCACGACGAACGGCGATCTCGAGGTGTCCTTCGACCTGAAGCGGCCGCAGCCCTCGCTGCTGGCGATGCTCGCGTCCGGCTATACGCCGGTCTATCCCTGTCACGTCTCGCCGGCCGACATGCGCACCCATCCGATCGGGACCGGCCCCTTCAAATTCGTCGAGTTCAAGGCCAATGAATCGATCAAGCTGACGCGGAATCCCGACTATTGGAAGAAGGGCCTGCCCCATCTCGACGGCATCGAGTACACGATCATTCCGAACCGCTCGACCGCGATCCTCGCCTTCGTCGCCGGCAAGTTCGACATGACCTTCCCGACGCACATCACGATCCCGCTCCTGAAGGACATCAAGTCGCAGGCGCCGAACGCGACCTGCGTCGTCGAGCCGACCAACGTGTCGACCAACATCATCGTCAATTCGAGCTCCGCGCCGTTCGACAACATCGATATCCGCCGGGCGATGGCAATGGCACTCGACCGCAAGGCCTTCGTCGACATCCTGTTCGAAGGCCAGGCCGATATCGGCGGCACCATGCTGCCGCCGCCTCAGGGTATCTGGGGCATGCCCAAGGACAAGCTCGAGACCATTCCGGGCTACGGCCCGAACCTGAATGCGAACCGCGAGGAGGCGAAGAAGCTGATGCAGAAGGCGGGCTACGGCCCCGACAAGCATCTGGCGGTGAAAGTCTCGACGCGCAACATCGCGGAGTATCGCGACCCCGCCGTGATCCTGATCGACCAGCTCAAGAGCATCTATATCGACGGCGAGCTCGACGTCGTGGAGACCGCGAACTGGTTCCCGAAGGTCGCGCGCAAGGACTACATGCTCGGTCTCAACCTGACCGGCAATTCCGTCGACGACCCCGACCAGTCCTTCTACGAGAACTATTCCTGCGGCTCGGAACGGAACTACACCAATTACTGCAACAAGGAGATCGAGAAGCTGTTCGACGTGCAGTCGCAGGAGACCGACATCGCCAAGCGCAAACCGCTGGTGTGGGAGATCGACAAGAAGCTGCAGGAGGACGTCGCCCGTCCGATCATCTTCCATGCGCGGGCCGGCACCTGCTGGCAGCCTTATGTCAAGGGCGTCACGATCATGTCGAACAGCTCCTATAACGGCTTTCGCTACGAGGATGTCTGGCTCGACAAGTAGTGCGGCAGGCTGAAGGCTTTGGGATTTTGGTGTCGAGCATGATCTTGCCGGAAAACCGCCGCGCACTTTGCGCTAGCGCGGCCCTTCGGTTCCGGATCATGTTCTAGCGGCTCGCGGAGGGCGAAGGATGTTTGCCTATCTGGTGCGACGCCTGTTCCTGATGCTCGTGACCCTGTTCGGGATATCGATCGTCATCTTCCTCTTGCTGCGCATCGTGCCCGGCAACATCGTCGACATCCTGTTCGCCGCCGCCGGCTATGTCGACCCCGCCGACAAGGCCAATCTGGAGAAGGAGCTCGGCATCGACCAGCCGCTGATCGTGCAATATTGGCACTGGATCAGCGGCTTTGTGCGGGGCGATTTCGGCTACTCCTACGTCTCCGAGAAGCCTGCGCTGCAGGAAATCCTGCCGCGGATTCCGATCACGGCACGGCTCGCCGGCCTCGCGCTGCTGTTCTCGGCCTCGATCGGCATTCCGCTCGGCGTCATCAGCGCGGTGAACCAGGGCACGCGGCTCGATTACACGCTGCGCGTCATCAGCCTCAGCGGCCTGTCGCTGCCATCGTTCTGGCTCGGCCTGCTCATCCTCACCGCATCGGTGGCGATGTTCGGCCAGATGCCGATCTTCAATCCGAATCCGCAGACCTGGCTCGAAGCGTTCGCGACCTACGCCGTCCCGGCCGCCGCCGTCGGCTTCCGCAGCGCCGCGCTGACCATGCGTATCACCCGCTCCTCGATGCTGGAGGTGTTGCGTCAGGACTATATCCGCACCGCACGCGCCAAGGGCGCGTCCGACGCCGCCGTGAACTACCGGCACGCGCTGAAGAACGCGATCCTGCCCGTCATCACCGTGATCGGCATCGAGGCGGCGTTCCTGATCGGCGGCCTCATTGTGACGGAGACCGTGTTCAACATCCCCGGCGTCGCCCGCTTCCTGGTCGAGGCGATCCGGTGGCGCGATTATCCGATCGTGCAGAACCTCGTGATGCTCATCGCCGTGGTCGTAGTGGTCGCGAACTTCACCGTCGATATGCTCTACGCAGTGTTCGACCCGCGGATCAGGTACACGGATTAGGAGAGCTGTTTGGCCGCAATCGATTACGATCTCGAACTCCGGCGGGCCGGTGCGCATGCCACCGGCGGCTGGCGGCGCGTGCTGTTCCTGGCGCAGCGGCATGTGCTGGGCGCCGCTGGCCTCATCATCATGACCGTGTTCGTGTTCACGGCCATCTTCGCCGATTTCATCGCGCGCTATGATCCCCTGACGATCGATTCGGCGCGCGCACTCGCTCGTCCGAGCTGGGCCCACTGGATGGGGACAGACTCGTTCGGCCGCGACGTGTTCAGCCGCATCATCCACGGCGCGCGGATCTCGCTCGCGGTCGGCATCGGGTCGACCGCGCTCGGCGGCACGATCGGCGTCATCGTCGGGCTCACCTCCGGCTATCTCTCCGGTTGGGTCGATCTCGTCTTCCAGCGCGTTTCCGACGTTCTTCAGGCGCTGCCGCTGCTGGTGCTCGCCCTGATCATGACGGCCGCCCTCGGCCCGTCCCTGCCGAACGTCATCATCGCCATCGCCATTCCGCTGATCCCGACGGTGTCGCGCGTCATCCGAGCCAACACGCTGGCGCTGCGCGAGCTGCCCTTCGTCGAAGCCGCCAAGTCGATCGGCATGAGCGAGGTCCGCATCGCGCTTCGCCATGTGCTGCCGAACACGCTGGCGCCGCTGATCGTGCTCGCCACCGCCCAGCTTGGCTCCACCATCCTCACTGAAGCCTCGCTCTCCTTCCTCGGGCTCGGCATTCCCGAGCCTTATCCGTCGTGGGGCCGAATGCTCTCGGAATCCGCCGCCGAATATGTCCGCACGGCGCCCTGGCTCGTAATCTTCCCGGGCATCGCCATCAGTCTCGCCGTGTTCGGCGCCAATCTTTTCGGCGACGCCCTGCGCGACATTCTCGATCCGAGGCAGCGCGGCTGATGGCTGACAAATCCGATCTCGTGCTCGATGTGAGGAACCTGCAGACGGTGTTCTTCACCAACTCGGGACTCTTCAGGGCCGTGGACGACGTCTCCTTTACCGTGAAGCGCGGCGAGACGCTGGCGATCGTCGGCGAATCCGGCTGCGGCAAGAGCGTCACCGCGCTGTCGCTGATGCGGCTGGTGCCCGATCCGCCCGGCCGAATCGTCGGCGGCTCCATCTCGCTCGAAGGCACCGATCTGCTGGCCCTGGATGAGGCGGAGATGCGCGCGGTCAGGGGCAACCGCATCTCCATGATCTTTCAGGAGCCGATGACTTCGCTCAACCCCGTGATGCGGATCGGCGACCAGATCGTCGAGGCGGTGCGGCTGCACCGGAAGCTGTCGAGCAAGGAAGCCGGCGATGTCGCCGTCGAGATGCTGCGGCTGGTGCGCATCCCCGAACCGGCGCGACGCGCGCGCGAATATCCGCATCAGCTCTCCGGCGGCATGCGCCAGCGCGCGATGATCGCGATGGCATTGGCCTGCCGGCCCGCGCTGCTGATCGCGGACGAGCCGACCACCGCGCTCGACGTCACCATCCAGGCGCAGATCCTGGCGCTGATCCTGGATCTTCAGAAGGAGCTCGGCACCGGCCTCGTGCTGATCACCCATGATCTCGGCGTCGTCGCGCAGACCGCGCAACGCGTGATCGTGATGTATGCGGGGCGGAAGGTCGAGGAAGCCAGCGTCGAGGCGCTGTTCGCAGCACCCAAGCACCCCTACACGCGCGGGCTGATGGCCTCGATCCCCGTCGTCCCCACCCCCGGCATTGCCGCGCCGGCACGACTGAACGAGATTCCCGGCACCGTGCCGTCGCTGGTGCGGCTGCCCAGGGGGTGCGCCTTTGCGCCGCGCTGCAAGCTCGCCATCAAACGCTGCGAGGCCGAATATCCGCCGCTGGCGGATTGGGGCGGCGGCCATCTTGCCGCCTGCTGGCGCGCGGAAGAAGTCGCGGAGGTGGCATGACCGAGGTGTTGCTCGAAGTCACCGACCTCAAGAAACATTATCCGGTGCGCGCCGGCGTGCTGCGCCGGCAGGTCGGCACCGTGCACTCGGTCGACGGCGTCTCGTTCTGCCTTCATGCCGGCGAGACGCTCGGGCTGGTCGGCGAGTCCGGTTGCGGCAAGTCGACGGTGGCGCGCAGCGTGCTGCGGCTGGTCGAGCCGACCTCGGGCCAGATCCGCCTCGATGGAAAGGACATCACCCACCTGTCCAAGACGGCGCTGCGGCCGCACCGCCGCTCGATGCAGATCGTGTTTCAGGACCCGTTTGCCTCGCTCAACCCACGCATGACCGCCGGCGACATCGTCGGCGAGCCGCTTGCCGTGCACGGGCTCGCGAGCGGCAAGGAGCTGGAAGCGCGCGTGGCAAGGCTGTTCGAGCAGGTCGGCCTGCGGCCCGACCAGATGCGCAATTTCCCGCATCAATTCTCCGGCGGCCAGCGCCAGCGCATCTGCATCGCGCGCGCATTGGCGCTGGGGCCGCGCCTGATCGTCTGCGACGAGCCGGTGTCCGCGCTCGACGTCTCGATCCAGGCGCAGGTCATCAACCTCTTGATCGATCTGCAGCGCCAGCACGGCTTCTCCTATCTCTTCATCGCGCACGACCTCGCCGTGGTCGCCCATATCAGCCACCGCGTCGCCGTGATGTATCTCGGCCGCATCGTCGAGATCGCCGGCAAGGACGAGCTATTCCGCAGCCCGCGCCATCCCTATACGCAGGCCCTGCTCGCCTCGGTGCCGATCGCAAACCCGCTGGCGAAAAGGCTTACGCCGCTGGTCGACGGCGACGTGCCGAGCCCGGTCAATCCGCCGCCGGGCTGCGCGTTTCACACCCGCTGCCGGTTTGCGGTGGAGCGATGCAGGACGGAACGGCCTGCACTGGTGGAGACGGGCGACGGGCATCAGGTGGCGTGTCTGCTGAACGAGGGGACGGGACGGAGCAACACGATCTCATAGGAGCTCCTGGCCTTGATATGGTTAGGAGATCGTGCGATCGCGCAACGCCCGGACCACCGGCCACGCCGCCATCGCGGCGGCGAGATGTTTGAGAGTGTGGCCCGAGACAATGTGCGCTGTCGCGTCGAACACGATCACATCGCCGAGCTCGAACAGCTTCGCCAGCACATAAAAGAAGATCACGCCGCCGAGCGGCACACCGAGCGCACCGGGCCGGGGACGCGTCAACGCCAGCCCCACGGCCAGCGCCATGCCGCCGAACTGCACGACCACCCATGGCGTGAGATTGTCGCGCGCGACCCAGGCCGCCAGCAGACCCGCGATCATCATCAGGACCAGCAGCGCCTCGCCGGCGCGGACGCTGATACGCTCGCTGGCGGCAATGCCCAGGAATCCCGCAAACGCTACGGCCATACCGAGGCGGTCGGCCACAAGCCGTTGCGGCATGTCGGGGTCCAGATGGTAGAAGCCCGAGCCCAGGCAGGTGAGGATCAACCCTACGAAGAACCAGCTGGCACCGACGGGCGCATCATGGCGGGCGCGCAGCCGCTCCGAGCCCCAGACGCCCATCGCGAGGAAGGCGAGGTTACTGAGCACGTCGCCGGCGTTGGGCACGCCAAGCCAGGTGCGGCCATCGACGAAGTGCGGGATGTGCCAGGCGACGGCGGGCAGCGGGGGCGCCAGACATGCCGTCAGCGTCAGGACGGCGATCGCGCCGACCAGGTATCCTTCGCGGGCTTGCAGCGCCCCGAACGAGAGCCGGCGGGGCATGGACGGGAGTGCGGCGGCGTTCGCTCGGGTGGGGTCATCGGGGCGCATCGGAACTCCGGAATTGAACAACGTTCAATATTCATAGACGATAATTGAACAAAGTTCAATATGAATGTTGATCGCGTGCCGTCGGATATGAATCCCGTTGAAATCATGCAGAATTCCGGCCGCGAGCCTGAGACGGCGGACTGGAGCGAAAGACTTGCTTGTGAGTTCGCCCACACAGGCTCGAGCCATTCGGTGTCAGGCTTCCTGTGTCTCGATCGACGCGCGCCCTCTAATGGAATGGATCCGATGATGCCTCTGTCCAGACCTCTGACCGTTCTCTTCGGCCTCCTTTCCACGTCAGCCAGTTGCACCGTCGCCCGCGCGGAGACGATCGACGTCTCCGACAATCACGGTGGATCGGTCGCCGCCTACAATGCGCGCTGGACCGAGCTCGCCCGCCAGGGCGTGAATGTCCGCATCGTCGGCCCCTGCCAATCCGCCTGCACAGTTCTGCTGGGCCGGATTCCCCGCGGCCGGATCTGCGTGACACCGGAGGCAAGCTTCGGATTCCATCTTGCGCACCGGGCTGGCGCCACGACGACGCTGCGTCGCGCCCACGCGGCGGACATCACCTCCTGGATCAATGCCCATGGCGGCCTCACCCAGGATTTCATCTGGATGCGGGCGCCGGACACCTACCGGTACTTCAAGAAATGCTCGTAGCCGTCTCACGCGGCCGGCGAAGCAACCTCGATCTCCGCGACGATCCTGCCCGTGGTGACCTGCTCGCCCTCGGCGACATCGATCGCGGCGACCACACCGTCGATGCCGGCCTTGTGGACGTGCTCCATCTTCATCGCCTCCAGCGTCATCACCGGCTGACCGGCGGCAACGCGGTCGCCCGGCTTGACCAGCACGGCGACGACGCGCCCGTTCAGGGCGGCGCGCACCTTGCCGTCGCCGCCGTTGCTTGCGGCGGCTTTCGGCGCAGCGAGGGTCAGGTCGATCACCGCGAGCGGAATGCCGCAGTGCTGGAGGTAGAGCCGATCGCCGTCGCGCAGGAATTTCGCGTTGTCCATCACGCCGTCGTGGCGGAAGCGGATCGTATCGGCGTCGAGCTGATCGATCTCGAACCTGTCCTGACGATCGGCGGCGGCGACAACGTAGCTGCCGTCGCGTTCGCGCGTGATTTCGAGCTCCAGCGCCTGGCCGCCGATCTCGATCTTCGCCGGCAGCGGGAAGGTTGCCGACAGGCTCCGCCCACTCTGCCATGCAGGTGCACGCGGATTTGTGACATAGAGCAGCAAGCCGGCCAGCGCCGTGTCGAATGCCGCATCCGCCCGCGGCGCCAATAGTTCGTCGCGATGTGCGCCGATGAAGGCCGTCGTCGCCTCGCCCCTGGCAAAGCCGGGCTGACGCAGACACGACATCAGGAACGACTGGTTGGTGGTCACGCCCAACGCGGTGAGCTGCTCAAGGCCCACGATCAGCCGCCCCCTCGCCTCTTCGCGCGTGGTGCCATGGCCGATCACCTTGGCGATCATGGAATCGTAGAACGGAGGAATCTCCGCTCCCGATTGCAGCGCGTGCTCGACGCGGATGCCCTCCGGCACCTGCCAGCGCGCCATGCGGCCGGACTGCGGCATGAAATCCTGCATCGCATCTTCCGAGCAGAGACGGACCTCGATGGCGTGGCCGGAGAACTTGATGTCCTGCTGCCTGATCGGCAGCGCCTCGCCGCGCGCGACGCGCAGCTGCAGCTCGACCAGATCGAGTCCGGTGATCGCCTCGGTGACGGGGTGCTCGACCTGGAGACGCGTGTTCATCTCCATGAAGTAGAATTCACCGCTCGCGTCGAGCAGAAACTCAAGCGTGCCGGCGCCCTCGTAGCGCAGTGCCTTGACCGCGGCGACCGCGACCTCGCCCATTTTCGCGCGCAGCGCCGGCGTCACCGCAGGCGACGGCGCCTCCTCGATCAGCTTCTGGTGGCGCCGCTGCACCGAGCAGTCGCGCTCGCCGAGATGGATGGCGTTGCCATGGCTGTCGCCGAACACCTGAATCTCGATGTGCCGCGGATTCTGGATGGCCCGCTCGAGGATCACGGTGGGATCGCCGAACGCGGCCTTGGCTTCCGACCGCGCACTGCGCAGCGCATCCGGAAACGAAGCGGCGTCAGCCACGAGCCGCATGCCGCGGCCGCCACCACCCGCGACCGCTTTGATCATCACGGGAAAGCCGATCTTTCTGGCCTCCCCGAGCATGACTTCGTCGCTTTGGTCTGCCCCCTGATAGCCGGGCACGCAGGGTACGCCGGCCTTCTTCATGATCTCCTTGGCGCCGGCCTTGTTGCCCATCGCCTCGATCGCCTGCGGCGACGGACCGATGAAGACGAGGCCGGCATCCTTGCAGGCTTGCGCGAAGTCCTCGTTCTCGGCGAGGAAGCCGTAGCCGGGATGCACGGCATCCGCGCCGCTCGCCTTGGCCGCCGCGATGATGGCGGGAATGTTGAGATAGGATTGCGCCGGCAGGGCTTCGCCGATGCGCACGGCCTGATCTGCTTGCTTGACGTGGAGTGCATCGCGATCGGCATCCGAATAGACCGCGACGACGCCAAGGCCGAGCTGCCGCGCGCTGCGCATGACGCGTAGTGCGATCTCGCCGCGGTTGGCAACCAGAACTTTGAAGAACGGGTGGTGTTGCACTGATCCGTTCCTCATGGGCGAGCCACCGAAAACTGCATCCGCTGCGGCGTACGCGCATCACCCTCGCGGCAGATCGCGAGCACTTCGGACAGTACTGCGCGGGTATCGCGCGGATCGATCACGCCGTCGTCGAGCACGCGGGCGCTGGTGGAGAAAACGTCCATCTGGCCGTCGAATACGCCGATGATCTGCGCCTTCATCGCGTCGAGCTTTTCTTTCTCGACCGGCTTGCCGCGGCGCGCGGCAGCGGCCTCGGTCACGATGGCCATGGTCTCGGCCGCCTGCTCGCCGCCCATCACGGCAGTCTTGGCATTGGGCCACGAGAAGCAGAAGCGCGGGTGGAAGCCGCGGCCGCACATGCCGTAATTGCCGGCGCCGAACGAGGCGCCGCAATAGATGGTGATCTGCGGCACCGTCGCCGAGGTCACGGCCTGGATCATCTTGGAGCCGTGCTTGATCATGCCGGCTTCCTCATAGGCCTTGCCGACCATGTAGCCGGTGGTGTTGTTGAGATAGAGGATCGGCGTGCGGGTCTGGCAGCAGGCCTGGATGAAATGCGTCGCCTTGTTGGCACCGGCGGGATCGAGCGGCCCGTTGTTGGTGATGATGCCGATGGCCTGGCCCTCGATGCGGGCGTGGCCGCAGACGGTTGCCGGGCCATAGTTCGGCGCCATCTCGGTGAAATCGGAATCGTCGACGATGCGCGCGATCACCTGCTTCATGTCCACGGGGCGCTTGTGGTCCATCGGCATGATGCCGAGCAGCTCGTCCTGGTCGTAGCGCGGCGGCTTGAATTGCAGGGACGGCTTGCCCGGCCGCTCCCATTGCAGCGCCGCCATGATCTCGCGGGCGATGCGCAAGGCATCGCGGTCATCCTCGGCGAGATAATCGCCGAGGCCGGACACCTGTGTGTGCATCTCGGCGCCGCCGAGCTCTTCCTCGGTCGCGATCTCGCCGGTCGCGGCCTTCAGCAGCGGCGGCCCGGCAAGGAAGGCGCGGGTGCGACCGCGCACCATGACGATGTAGTCGGAGAGACCCGTCTGATAGGCACCGCCAGCGGTGGATGAACCATGCGTCACGGTGACGACAGGCAGGCCGGCGGCCGAGAGCCGTGCGAGATTGCGGAAGATGTTGCCGCCGCGGACAAAATCCTCGACGCGGTAGCGCAGGAGATTGGCGCCGGCGCTCTCGACGAGCTGGACATAAGGCAGCTTGTTCTCGAGCGCGAGCTCCTGCACCCGCAGCGTCTTGTCGAGACCGTAGGGCTGCAGCGCGCCGGCATCGATGCCCGCGTCATTGGCGCTGACCATGCAGCGGATGCCCGAGACGAAGCCGATGCCGGCGATGACGCCCCCGCCCGGCACGCTCTTGTTGGCGTCCGGCACGTCGAACAAGTAGCCGGCGAGCGTCGACAGCTCGATGAAGGGCGCACCGGGATCGAGCACCAGCGCGACGCGCTCGCGCGGCAGCAGCTGGCCGCGCTTGTGGAAACGGTCCTTTGCCGCCGCTGACGCCGCACGCGTGCGCTCTTCCAGCGCGCGCATGCGGTCGATCAATCCGAGCATGCCATCGCGGTTGGCGTGGTAGGCCGCGCTGCCGGGGGAAATGGTGTTTTCGAGAATGGACATGACAGACCTTGATGTCATTCCGGGACACGCGAAGCGTGAACCCGGAATCTCGAGGTTCCGGGTTCGATGCTGCGCATCGCCCCGGAACGACGGGGCTACTCAGCGATTCGTCCCAAAGATCTTCCGCGCCTCGGCGGGGCTCGCGATCTCGCGGCCGGCACGGCGCGCGCAGGCGGCGATCGCCTCGATGAGCTGGCCGTTCGACGTCACCTTCTTGCCGTCGGCGAGATAGAAGGTGTCTTCGAGACCGGTGCGCAGATGACCGCCGAGTTCGGCGCAGCGCTGATGCAGTGGCCAGATCTCTTCGCGTCCGATGGCGGTGACCTGGAAATGCGCCTCGGGCCGTTTCAACTTGATCAGGATCGGCAGCAATTCGGGATCAGCGGGCATGCCGGAGGCGACGCCCATGACGAAATTGTATTCGAGCGGGCCCTTGTACATACCGACTTGGGTGTACATGCCGACGCAGCGGACGATGCCGACGTCGAAGCACTCGAACTCCGGAATGGTACCGACCGCGTTCATGACGTCGAGATAGTCCTTCACCTTCTCGACGGCGTTGTCGAACATCATCGGCGGCCAGGCCCAGGTGTTGTCGGCCTTGACCTTCAGGTAATTCAGCGAGCCGGCGTTGCAGGCCGCGATCTCCGGCTTCGTTTCGCGGATACAGTCGAGTGCGCCGCTATAGTTCGGCCCTGAGACGCCCGAGGTGTGGTTGATGATGACGCCGGGGCAGGCCTCGCGGATCGCCTGCTGGATCTCCTTGCTGACCGCGACCTCCCAGGACGGCAGATGTCCCTTGCCCGGTGCCTGCTGACGCAGATGGATGTGCATGATGGACGCACCGGCATCGAACGCAGCCTTGGCCTCGCGCGCCATCTGCTCGGGCGTCACGGGCACGTTGTGCTGCTTCGGATCGGTGAGCACGCCATTCAGCGCGCAGGTGATGACGGCCTTGTCGCTCATGCCAAAAATATCTCGCACGTTGAGAATTCAACGGCTGCGATCATGTGATGGGTGGCATGCGGCTTCTTGCGCGGAGAAGCTGAAGACAGGACGAGCTTTCGTAGGTGGGCAAAGCGAAGCGTGCCCACGTCTTTACCCGTTTTCCGAGAGGTGTTGGGCACGGCGCAAGCGCGCCCTTGCCCACCCTGCGAGAGCGAGCTAGCTCGCCTCGGCGAGCCGCACCGTCTCGGTGCTGCGATAGATCGCAAGATCCCGCGAGCCGACGAAGATCGCGCGCGGCTTCAACCCGTAGAAGCGACGGATCGAGTGGCTGAAATGGGTCGAGTCGGGATAGCCGATGTCCTGCGCAAGATGGGCGAGGTTGAGATCCTGGTTGGCGAAGTGCAGCAGATGCCGCGCACGCTTCCAGGCGCGGAAGGAGCGGAACGAGATGCCGGTCTCCTCCTTGAACAGATGCAGGAAGCGCGAGGCCGAAAGGCCCGCTTCGGCCGCGCAGGTGTCCGCCGTCACCGGCTCGCCGGAGAAGCGCCCGATGCGCGCAACCGCGCGCATCACGCGAGGATCGAGCACGCGGCGCGGCAGCGCCTCGCCAAAGCACATCTCGTCGAACTCGGCGGTGGTGATGTCGCCATAGCGACGCTGGCGCAGCAATGTGTAAGCGGCAAGGATTTTTCGGGCGTAGACGGCCTGATCGGGCCCGGTCAGCCGTTTGGCCAAAGCCTCGATCACGCCATCCGGCATGCTCTCGGGCTCGAGCGTCACGCTGATCGCGGTGCGATAATCGCTGGCGATGGAATGCCGCTGGTTCGGCAGGGTGACGAACAGCTCGCCGGTGGCGAGGGCGTCGTCGATGGTCAGGTGCAGATTGCCCTTCACCGCCACATAGACATGGCAACAGCCCGGGGTTCGCTTGCGGGGGCGACCGAGCAGGCCCGCGTAAAACACCCGCTCCGGCGTGATCAGCATGAGATGGTCGGATTCGCGACCGTTATATTCCATTGGGCTCCTCCTCGCGCGGCTCTCTGGCCGCTGCGGACGGAGGTCACCTTAGCGGAAATTTGGGCGCTGTCACGACGGGATAGCGCTGTCATGGACGCGCAAAAAAACGTCGTTCCGGGACAGCCAAAGGACGGCCCCGGAACCTCTCGCTACGACTTCGAGCTTCTCGGGTGCGCAAATGCGAACCCGAGTCCGCGCTATTGCGCGCCGCGGAATGACAGCCTCCCTTACTTCCTTACGCCCTCACTCTCGGCGCAACATTCTGCTCCGCGCCGGCCTTCTGCTCCGCAGCAACCGCGCGCTTGAAGCCCTCGCGCTGCTGGAGGCGTGCCCAATAGGCTGCGACATTTGGCCCAAAATCCTTGGCGAGCCCGATATTGTCGGCCAGCCGAAGCGCATAACCGATGACAATGTCAGCGGCGGTGAAGCGGCCGGCGCACAAGGTTTCGGCATTCGCCGTCGCTGCCTCGACGGCGCGCAGGCGTCCCAGGAACCACTTCGCATAGTCGGTGGCGACCTGCGGATTGCGCCGCTCCTCCGGCTCGAGCTGGGTGTATCTGAGCACCAGCGTCTGCGGAAAGGTTAACGTGGCATCGCTGAAATACATCCAGTTCAGGAACCCGCCATAGGCGGGATCCTCGGGGCCGACCATCAGCGGGGTCGGCCCGTGCTTGATACCGAGATAATGGCAGATGCCGGAGGACTCCGTCATCTTCGTCTCGCCGTCGACCATGAAGGGGATCGTGCCGAGCGGATTGATCGCCAGATATTCCTTGGCAAAGACCCGCGGCGGGAACGGCAGCATCTTCAGCTCATAGGATAGCCCCATCTCCTCCAGCATCCAGAGCGGACGGAACGAGCGTGCGGCGTCGCAGTGATAGAGCGTGATCATCAGGAGCTTCCTTTGCTGCCGGGCAGCGTACCCATCATCTTGCACAGGACCATCAGCATGACCTCATCGGCGCCGCCGCCGATCGAGGTCAGGCGGCTGTCGCGATAGGCGCGGCTGACCGGCGTCTCGTTGGTAAAGCCCATTCCGCCCCAATACTGCAAGCAGGCGTCGGTGAGCTCGCGTCCGAGGCGGCCGGCCTTCAGCTTGGCCATGGTGGCCAGCCGCGTCACGTCCTCGCCGGCGACCAGCTGCTCCGCGGCGCGATAGATCAGCGCGCGCAAGAGCTCGACCTCGGTCTGCATCTCCGCGAGCTTGAAGTGCACGACCTGGTTGTCGAGGATGCTCTGGCCGAAGGCCTTGCGGTTGCGCGTGTATTCGATGGTCTGCTCGATGATGTATTCATGCGCCTTCAGGCAGGCTGCCGCGCCCCAGAGCCGCTCCTCCTGGAACTGGATCATCTGGTAAGTGAAGCCCTTGCCCTCCTCGCCGATCCGGTTGCGCTTGGGCACGCGGACATTGTCGAAGAAAATCTGCGCGGTGTCGGACGAGCGCATGCCCATCTTGTCGAGCTTGCGGGCGATCGTGACGCCCTTGCTCTTCATGGGCACGCAGATCAGCGATTTGTTGCGATGAACGGGGCCGTCGCCGGTGTTGGCGAGCAGGCAGATCCAGTCGGCCTGGGTGCCGTTGGTGATCCACATCTTGCCGCCATCGATGACGTAATCGTCGCCATCGGAGCGCGCCTGCGTCTTGATCGAGGCGACGTCAGATCCCGCGCCGGGTTCGGAGACACCGATGCAGGCGACGAAATCGCCCGCGATCGACGGCGCCAGAAATTCGCGCCGCACCTCGTCCGAGCCGAACCGCGCCAGCGCCGGCGTTGCCATGTCGGTCTGCACCCCGATCGCCATCGGCACGCCGCCGCAGGTGATGGCGCCCAGCTCCTCCGCCATCATCAGCGCATAGGAATAGTCGAGACCGGAGCCGCCGAATTCGACCGGCTTGTTCAGCCCGAGGAAGCCGAGGCTGCCCATCTTCTTGAACAGCTCGTGCGCCGGGAAGATGTCGGCCTTCTCCCAGTCATCGACGTGAGGATTGATCTCGTTGGCGATGAACTTTTGCAAGCTGCGGCGGATGTCGTCGTGGTCGGCGGTGAATAGCATTTTGCCCTCTCGTCATTCCGGGGCATCGCGCAGCGATGAACCCGGAATCCATTTCCCTACGGTGTCTGGAGCTCGATGGATTCCGGGCTCGACGCTTCGCGTCGCCCCGGAATGACGGCGTCCATCACAACCCCATCTGCCGCGACGCCAGATCCTTCATGATCTCCTCGGTGCCGCCGCCGATGGCGTTGACCTTGACCTCTCGGTAGATGCGCTCGGCCTTGATGCCGCGCATGAAGCCGGCGCCGCCGAAGATCTGCACGGCCTCCGAGGCACAGAACGCCATGGTCTGCGTCGCCTGGTTCTTCATCATGCAGATTTCCGCAACCGGGCTCTCACCCTGCTCGAGCCGCCAAGCCAGCATCTCCAGCATCGCTTGCGAAGCTGCCACCTTTTGCGCCATGTCCACGATCTTGTGACGGATGACCTGGTGCTGGGCGAGCGGTTTGCCGAAGGTCTTGCGCTCCTTGGCGTAAGCGATCGCCTCGTCGAGACAGACACGGGCGAAGGCGGTGCAGCCTGCCGCCATGCCCATGCGCTCACTGTTGAAGTTCTGCATGATGATCTTGAAGCCCTGGCCCTCTTCGCCGATCAGATTTTCGGCCGGCACGCGGCATTCGTCGAAATGCAGCGTCGCGGTGTCGGAGGCCCACCAGCCCATCTTCTTCAGTTTCGTCCTGGACAGGCCGGGCGTGTCGCCCTCGATCAGCAGCAGGCTGACGCCGCCGGCACCTTCGCCGCCCGTGCGCACGGCTACGGTCAGGTAATCGGCACGCATGCCTGACGTGATGAAGGTCTTCTCGCCGCTCACGACGTAGTGATCGCCGTCGGGCCGCGCTTTTGTGGCGAGGTTGGCGACATCGGAGCCGCCGCCGGGCTCGGTGATCGCAAGCGCCGAGATCTTGTCGCCCGACAGCACCTGCGGCAGCACGCGGGCCTTCACCTCGGAGCGTGCGGCCCGCGCGATCGGCGGCGAGCCGATGGTGTGGCTCATCAGGCTGGCGCTGACGCCGCCGGCGCCGGCTCGCGCCAGCTCCTGGCTTGCCACGATCTTCATGAACTGGTCGGCGGCGATCCCGCCATATTCCTCGGGGAATCCCAGCCCCAACAGGCCGATCTCGGCCGCCTTGCGATAGAGCACGCGCGGGAATTCGCCGGCCTCGTCCCACTCATGGGCGAAGGGGGTGATCTCCTTCTCGACGAAGCGGCGCATGACGTCGCGGAAGGCGTCGTGCTCGGCGGTATAGAACGGGCTCATCATGGCACACTTGCCTTCCGGGGCGGATTCGTCGCGGCAACCATGGCTGGAACCTTGGCGGCTCACTTGCGCGGAGTGGCTGACTGGTGCGGAGGCCCCTGGCGTGGAAGCAGCCTAGCAACTCAACGCAAGACGATTTTCCCCGCACGCAGGCCAACTCTGGCGCAAAAAAACGTTGCTGCACAGACTCCGGCTGGCCCCAGGGCCACGCCGGGCTTGGTGCACGGACAACAAGAAGGCGGGCGGCAAAAGACCGCCGAGGGAGGAATTTTGGCCGTTCGTTACTACGACTGGATCATTCACCATGGCCGCCGCACACCTGACAAGGTCGCGGTGATCGACCTCGCGAGCGAGCGCCGCTTCACCTATTCGCAGCTCGATGGCCGCGTCTCGCGCCTCGCCTCGTTCCTGCGCCACACGCTCAATGTCGCTCGCGGCGACCGTGTCGCCGTGCTGGCGTTGAATACGACCGATACGCTGGAGGTGCAATTCGCCTGCGGCCGCCTGGGCGCGATCTTCGTGCCGCTGAACACCCGCCTCACCGTTCCCGAGCTCCAGTTCATCACCGGCGATTGCGCACCGAAGGTGATGATCCACGATACCGATCTCGCCGAGACGGCGCTGAGCGTGGCAAGACTCTGCAACATCCCGACCAGCCTGCTGCTCGGCCCCGGCGGATCCTACGAGGCCGGCATCGCGGCGGCCAAGCCGCTCGTCCGCGCCGAGGAGGTCACGCTCGATGACGTTTCCACCATCATGTACACGTCGGGCACCACGGGCCATCCGAAGGGCGCCACCATCACCCATGGCATGACTTTCTGGAATTGCGTCAATCTCGGCGGCCCAGCCTGCATCGGACCCGCCTCCGTGCTGCTGACGGTGCTGCCGCTGTTCCACACCGGCGGGCTCAATTGCTACACCAATCCGGTGCTGCACGCCGGCGGCACCGTGATGATCATGCGCGTCTTCGACCCCGGCATCGCGCTCGGCCTGATCAACGATCCCGCGCAAGGCATCAACGTGTTCTTCGGCGTGCCCGCGATCTACCAGTTCATGGCGCAACACCCCGCCTTCGCGACGACTGACCTCTCCCGCCTGATCGTCGGCGGTGTCGGCGGCGCCCCGATGCCGGTGCCGCTGCTCAAAGTGTGGGAAGCGCGCGGCGTCGCGCTGCAGCAGGGCTACGGCATGACCGAGACCTCGCCGGCCGTGCTGGTGCTCGACCGCGAGGATGCGGCTCGCAAGGCCGGCTCCGCCGGCAAGCCCGTGCTGCACACCGAGGTGCGCATCGTGCGGCCCGACGGCAGCGATGCCGAAATCGGCGAGCTCGGCGAGCTCTGGGTGAAGGGTCCGAACATCACGCCGGGCTACTGGAACAGGCCGGAGGCGAACAAGACCTCCTTCACCGACGGCTGGCTGCACACCGGCGATGCGACGCGCGTCGACGAAGAAGGTTTCTACTACATCGTGGACCGCTGGAAGGACATGTACATCTCCGGCGGCGAGAACGTCTATCCGGCCGAGGTCGAGAACGTCCTGCACCAGCTCAACGCGATCGCCGAAGCCGCCGTGATCGGCGTCCCTGATGCGCAATGGGGCGAGGTCGGCCTTGCCATCGTCGCGGTCAAGCCCGGCCAGAAGCTGACCGAGGCCGACGTCTTCGCGCATTGCACGGCCAATCTGGCGCGCTTCAAATGTCCACGGCAGATCCGCTTCGTCGACGCGCTGCCGCGCAACGCCACCGGCAAGATCCACAAGCCGACCTTGCGCAAGGAATTCTCGGTCGCCTCCGAGGTCGACAAGAAAGTCGCCAACGCCTGATCGGAGCGCCCCTCGCGGGCGCTTTTTTGTTTTTGACGTGCCTGCCAACCCAGAAGAAACCCAAAGAAACCCCAAGGAATTTCCATGAAGAACAAGAAACTCGCCCTGCTCGCCGCGGTAACCGCCCTGACAGTGCTCTCCACCCAGGGCGCTTTCGCGCAGAAGAAATACGACACCGGCGCCAGCGACACCGAGATCAAGATCGGCAATGTCGAGGCCTATTCCGGTCCCGCTTCCGCCTACGGCATCATCGGCAAGACCGAGGAAGCCTATCTCAAGATGATCAACGACCAGGGCGGCATCAACGGCCGCAAGATCAACTGGATCTCCTATGACGACGGCTATTCGCCACCCAAGACCGTGGAGCAGGTCCGCAAGCTGATCGAGAGCGACGAGGTGTTCCTGGTGTTCAACGCGCTGGGCACCCCGACCCAGACCGCCGTGCAGAAATATCACAATGCCAAGAAGGTGCCGCAGCTGTTCCTCGCTACCGGCGCCAGCAAGTGGAACGACCCGAAGAACTTTCCGTGGACCATGGGCTTCCAGCCCAGCTACCGGGTCGAGGCGCGGATCTTCGCCAAGTACATTTTGCAGACAAAGCCTGACGCGAAGGTCGCGATCTTCTATGCCAACGACGATTTCGGTAAGGACTACGTCGCCGGCATCAAGGAGATCTTCGGCGCCAAGGCCTCTTCGCTGATCGTCGCCGAGGAGAGCTACGAGACCACCGAGCCGTCGATCGATTCCCACATCGTCAAGCTGAAGGGCACCGGCGCCAACGTCTTCGTCAACATCTCGACCCCGAAATTCGCGGCCCAGGCGATCAAGAAGATCGCCGAGCTCGAATGGAAGCCGATGCATGTCATGACCGACGTCTCGATCTCGATCGGCGCCGTGATGAAGCCGGCGGGCCTCGACGCGTCGGAAGGCGTGCTGTCCGCCGGCTATTTGAAGGATGCGGCCGATCCGCAGTGGAAGGACGACGAGGGCATGAAGAAATTCATGGCGTTTGTCGGCAAGTACATGCCGGGTGCGGACATCACCGACACCAACCTGGTCTACGGCTATGCCGCCGCCCAGACGCTGGTGCAGACCTTGAAGCAGTGCGGGGACGACCTGACGCGCGAGAACGTGATGAAGCAGGCCGCAAGCCTGAAGGATTTCGCGCCCGACACGCTGATCCCCGGCATCAAGATCAACACCAGCCCGAACGACTTTGCTCCGATCGAGCAGCTCAAGATGATGCAGTTCAAAGGCGGCAAATGGGACCTGTTCGGCGACGTCATCAGCGCCGAAACCGGGGGCTAGCTCTCCTCACGGGCGGAGTCGCTTCCCTGGGGAAGCGGCTCCGCATCGGTGTGAAGGCCATGCCATCTCAATCCGGCTCCAGCGGACCGGCGACAACTCGGCTTTGCTGGCCCGGCTCGGACTGAATCGAAGACCCGGTGTCCCGGCTCACCTCGATCGATTCCACGGCAAGGCCGAGGCGGCGGGTATCACCGATGCCCCTGAGCAGGGGGCACGACCACGCCAGAATGGCGGTGCCTGAGGCCGGCAGATCGAGTTCGATCGTGTAGACGTCGGTCCCGATTGCGATCGCGGCGCCACCCACGCGTGCACCGTCGAGATAGAAATGCGGACCGATCTCGCGCAGCGATGCGCGCAAGGCCGGGCTTCGAATCCGAACGATGTTGCGACCTTCGCTGCCCCGGATCCGAACGGCGGCCTGCGGCTCGCTCCAGCGGAAGCTGTGTCCCGCCGACGATTCGAGCGCATGGAAACCGGCTTGCCCGAGAACGCGACCTCCCAGGAATCTCGCCGCGGGCCCGGCCTGGCCGCGAAGGCGACGGATGCATTCAAGCCTCTGCAGATGGATCAGCGAGGCGATGTAGCGCCTCATCCATTTCGCGATCGCTTCGCTCGACCCGATCAGGATCAATGCGCTCAGGCCGGCCTGCGCCTGCATCACCGCCAGGCGCGCAGCGAGGCGCGCCGGAAGATCGCCGCATAGAGCAAGTGTACCCCATTGCCAGAACGCGAGCAGTTTTTCGCCAGGCCGCTTCCAGCCTCGGCCCGCGAGGCTGTAATGCGCGAGCGCATTCATCGCCGCACGCGCGAGCGATCGGTCGAAACCCACCCATTCGACCCATTCGACCGGCACTTCGAGCAGCTCGCTGCCGGGATCGCGGCGCGCCTCGCCGAGATAGCGGATCTCGCCCTCAACGAAATCGAGCGTGAACGTCTTCAGCTCGCCGATCTCGCCGATGTAATAGTGGTGGAAGCGTGCCTCTTGCAGATAACCGATAGTATGGCCTCTCGCGTGATAGGCCGCAGCCAGAACCCATTCGGCGAAATGACCGAGCTCCTCGCGCAGGCCCCCGCATTCCCAATAGACGTCACGCCGCGTCACGAAGCACTGATCGAGCACCTTGCGCCAGGGATGCTGCGTCATGCCGAACTCGATGTCGGCCTGGTACATCGCAGCCTCGGCTTTCGAGAGCCGATTGTGGCAGATCGGGATCGAATGGCAGGAGAAGCCGGCCCAGTCGGGATGAATCTCGATGGCACGGATGCACTGCTCGATCACGTCGGCCTCGGGCCAGCAATGCGACTCCGTGAAGAACAGATGGCTGCCTCGGGCTTTGGTTGCACCGAATGCGCACAGACCGATGTCGTGCTCGGAATCGGTGAACTCGAGGCGGGCTTCGTCGCCGGCCAGCGCCTTCAACTCCTCGCGCCCCTTGAACTCGGGCGGCACGACCAGGATGATCTCGTAGAGGGACTTGTCCGCGGTCTGTGAGGTCCAGCCGAGCCAGGACTGCTCCCATTGCCCGCGGTGATATTCGAGCGGGATGATGATGGAGAATAGCGGTGATCCGCCGCCATGTCGCGCGGGCACGTCCTGCATGGTTGATCCTTATAGACGCATGCGACGCCGCTGCAGGACTATTTCTTGCGGACTATAGCGTCAAAAACAGCGCGAAAGGCTCTTCGACCGTGCGACGCAAATGTTTTCGATACAGGGCATGGTTGGCATCATCCGCTGCAATCCGTCCCAATGTCGGCTTCGGAACGTTCCGGAGCGGCACGTAGGCGATCGGTGCCGCGATGGGCGTGAGCTGCGAGCCGGGGCCCGCGCGCAGCGTCGAGATGATGCCGTACATCTCGCCGGACACTGTCGGCCGTGACACCGTGATCACCCGGTGCTGGCCGTGCTTGATGATGACGAGATAGATGAAGCCGGACTGATGAGGGACGGCGACCTCGCCGGTATGCTCGTAGGCCGCGTCGGTCCGGTCGCCCTCGCGGAAAACCAGTGAGGAGACCTTCGGCTCCCAGACGATCTCGGTGCGGTAGGCGAAGATGGCGTCCTTGTCGCCGAACGATGGCCGCAACGTGATGTAGACGTCCTCGATCCAGGTCACGGCGCGATGCGCATAGGAGCCGAGACTGTCGGGAGCGACGTCATTGGCGGGCTGAGGCGCCACCACGACGGGGCTCTTGCGCAAGGAAACGCCCAGCGCCTGCTCCAGCCGGACCGTCGTCGCCAGCGTGAACGGCCGCCGGCCGCCGAGCACCTTCTCCAGCGTCGACAGGCTGAGCTTGGCCTGCTCGGCCAGCGTCTGCCGGGAGATCCGGCGCCTCGCAAGCTCCTCGCGAATGGTCTCCGCGATCTCGCGGCTCTGCTCGTCCGAAAGCTGCTTGTCGGTGAATTTGTCCTGCGTCTGCATCATTGGCCCTGCCTTGGGAGGGCCATTCTAGCAGGCCGGACAAACCAGCACAAAACCGCACATGGCCGCCCCGGCTTTGGTGCTCCCGGCCGGCCGTGGCGGAACATTGCCGATCATTCTGCTCGCGACATCGGGCCCTCCCGGCGAATGCTCGGAGCCAGCAAACGTCCTTCGGGAGCAAGCCAAATGGACACCTACGACACAGCCGACATCGACGATCATCCCGTGTTGAGGGGGCTGATCAAGCTTGGATTGTTTCTTCTCGCGCAGGGCGTCGCGGTGATGCTGATGGCCTTCGTGGCCCTGCTCGTCAGCTTCGGGACGAGCTGGTCGGCAACGACCGATCAGGCCAGCCTGCTCCAGCCCGGCGATGCACGGTCCGGCACGCTGCTCCTGAAGGACGACGGCGTCACCACGGAGGCGATCCGCCTCGGTATCGACGTCGACGTCACGGTATCGGGCCCGACTCTGCGCGCCCGGGTCACACAGATCTTCCGCAACCCGACCAGGGATTGGGTCGCGGCAACCTATGTCTATCCGCTCGCGACCGGCGGCGCCGTCGATACGCTGAAAATGGTGGTCGGCGATCATATCATCGTCGGCGACATCAAGGAGCGTCAACAGGCGCGCGTGATCTACGAGGAAGCGCGCCGCGCCGGTCAGAAGGCCGCGCTCACCGAGCAGGAACGGCCGAACATCTTCACCAACTCGGTCGCCAATATCGGTCCCGGCGAAACCGTGCTGGTGCAGATCGAATATCAGGAGCCCGTGCATCAATCCGGCAACGAATATTCGCTCCGTCTGCCGCTGGTGGTCGGACCGCGCTACAATCCGGCGCCGATCGTCCAGAGCGTCGACTTCCGCAAGGACGGATCGGGCTGGGGCGCGGCGACCTCGGACCCGGTGCCGGACCGCGACCGCATCTCGCCGCCCGTGCTTGATCCCGCCAAGACTGCTCCGGTCAATCCGACCACCATCACGGTGCACCTGAAGGCAGGCTTCGCGCTGGGCGAGGTCAAGAGCTCCCATCATAAGGTCAAGATCGAGAGTCCGGACAACATGGCACGCGTCGTCACGCTTGCCGACGGTGTCGCCCCAGCCGACCGCGACTTCGAGCTGACCTGGAAGCCCGCCGCCGAGAAGGCGCCGTCGATCGGCCTGTTCCGCGAGCATGTCGGCGATTCCGATTATCTGCTCGCCTTCGTCACCCCGCCCAGCGCCGAGCAGACGACACAAAAGCCGCTGCCGCGAGAGGTCGTGTTCGTGATCGACAATTCGGGGTCGATGGGCGGCACCTCGATCGTCCAGGCCAAAGCAAGCCTCACTTACGCGCTCTCCCGCCTTCAGCCGGCCGACCGCTTCAACGTCATCCGCTTCGACGACACCATGGACGTGTTGTTTCCAGCTTCCGTGCCGGCAGACGCCGCACATGTCGGCGAGGCCACCTCGTTCGTGAGCGCGTTGCAGGCGCGTGGCGGCACCGAGATGGTGCCGGCGATGCGCGCCGCGCTGGCCGACAAGCTCGGCGACAGCGCGATGGTTCGCCAGGTCGTGTTCCTGACCGACGGCGCGATCGGCAACGAGCAGCAATTGTTCGAAACCATCACGGCGATGCGCGGCCGCTCGCGCGTCTTCATGGTCGGCATCGGGTCGGCGCCCAACACCTATCTGATGACCCGTGCGGCCGAGCTCGGCCGTGGCGCCTTCACCCATATCGGCTCCGTCGAGCAGGTCGAGGAACGCATGCGCGGCTTGTTTGCCAAGCTCGAAAACCCGGCCGTGACCGGCCTCTCCGCGAAATTCTCGGAGGCCAAGGCCGACGTCACGCCTGCGATCATTCCCGACGTCTATCGCGACGAGCCGCTGGTGCTGGCGGCGAAGCTCGACAAGCTTGCAGGCTCGCTCGAGATCAAGGGGCGCGTCGGCGACCGTCCATGGTCGGTGACGCTGCCGCTGCAAAATGCCGCCGAAGGCAAGGGCCTGTCGAAACTCTGGGCCAGGCGCAAGATCGGTGACGCCGAGGTGGCGCGCACCATGCGGGAGCTTACGCCGGAGGAGGCCGACAAGGCGATCCTGGCGCTGGCACTCGACCACCAGATCGTCACGCGCCTGACCAGCCTTGTCGCCGTCGACAAGACGCCGAGCCGCCCCGAAGGCGCAGCCCTCAAGCTCAGCGAATTGCCGATCAACCTGCCCGCCGGCTGGGATTTCGAGAAAGTGTTTGGCGAGCGCCCGCAGCTCCCAACGCAATTGCGCGAGCGCCATGCGGATGCGGCGACTTCACCGGCCGCGCGGCGTCCGGCGCCTGCCGCGCCCGATGCGATCCGGCTACCCAAGACGGCAACCTCGGCCGAGCTGAAGATGATCGCGGGTCTGATCCTGATCGCGCTCGCCCTGATCCTGTTCGTGTTCAACCGGCGTCGGCCCTTGCTCACCGACGCTGCTTGAGAGAGGAGCTTCCCCGAACTCCTCTGTTTAGCGCGCGCGGTCGCCCGTCCCGTACACAACGGCCGCGCGCGTCTTTTTTGGGTCATTGCGAGCGCAGACACAAATGCCCCGCCTCGTCTCTCCTCTGGTTCTTGCCCTGATCGGACTCATACTGTTCGGCGACGGCGCCTACATCCACGCCAAGGCGTGGCTTGCCCAAAGGCTGCTGGAGCGCGCCTTCGACAGGAGCGTTGCGACGGGCGAGGTGGTCAAGCCATGGTCATGGGCCGACACCTGGCCGGTCGCGCGGATCGAGGTGAAGCGGATCGGCGCCAGCGCCATCGTTCTGGAAGGCACCAGCGGCCAGGCGCTCGCTTTCGGGCCCGGCCATATCCCCCAAACGGCTGACGCCGGCGAGCGCGGGGTTGCCGTATATGCGGCACATCGTGACACGCATTTCCGCTTCCTGCGGAACGTTTCCGTCGGAGACGTCATTGAGATCACCCGCCGCGACGGAAAGCGTTTCCGCTACCGGGCGGACTATTCGGCCGTTGTCGATGCCGACGCGTCGGGCATCGATCGTTCGGCGCAGGGTGTGGAACTCGTGCTCACGACATGCTGGCCGTTCGACGCGATCACGCCCGGCCCGGAGCGCTATGTCCTGCACGCCACCTCGATCGAAACAGGTGAATAGCCGTTCGCAATCCGCCCGTTACGGGTCGATCGAGTCCTCTCAAATCACGCCGGACCTGCCGGGAGATCACGTTGACGGGACCGTGAACTGGCGCTGCCGACCGGAGACCTGTAAGAATGGCCCATTGATTTTGCACGTTGTGATTTTGTGAAAGAACGATAGATGGACGACGAGTTCAGGCAGCGCCTCGAACAGCGATTGGAGCAGCTCGAGAATCGCGTCGCGCTCCTGGAAAGGAATCTGGATCTCATCGCCGCCGGGCAAAGGCGATCCTCGCTCCGGAGCCTGTGGCGGCGCCCGCCGATGTGGACCTTCGAGCAATATCCGCCGCGCCTGCTCAACCTGACGACTTTCCCGCCGGCCCCCTCGATCGGCGAGAATGCGCCGCGGATCGCGATGGTGACCCCGAGCTACAACCAGGCGCAATATCTCGGCGCCACGATCGAGAGCATCGTCGGCCAGAACTATCCGAACCTGCATTATCACGTGCAGGACGGCGCCTCGATCGACGGCACGGTCGATCTCCTGAAGAGCCGCGGCGAGAGCATCAGCTGGAAGAGCGAACCCGACAGCGGGCAGTCGAACGCCATCAATCTCGGCTTCGCCGGCGTCGACAGCGAGATCATGGCCTATCTCAACAGCGACGACATGCTGCTGCCGGGGACGCTGGCCTATGTCGCCAACTATTTCATGTCGCATCCGCATGTCGACATCGTCTACGGCCATCGCGTCTTCGTCGATCGCGAAGGGCTCGAGGTCGGCCGTGCCGTGCTGCCGCCCCATGACGGACGCGCGCTGCAATATGCCGACTACATTCCGCAGGAGACGATGTTCTGGCGCAAGCGCGTGTGGGACAAGATCGGACCGATCGACGAAAGCTTCCACTATGCCATGGATTGGGACTTCATCCTGCGGGCGCAGGAAGCGGGTTTCAAGTTCGTGCGCCTGCCGCGATTTCTCGCCTGCTTCCGAATCCATGATGCCCAGAAGACGGCGTCGACCTATGCGATCGGTGTCAGGGAGATGGGCATCCTGCGGCGCCGCGTGCTCGGCTTCGACCCGACGCAGATGCAGATCCGCCGCGCCATCGCGCCCTATCTCGCGAGGCAGGCCGTCTTCCACTACGCCCACAAGCTGAGCTTGTTGCGCTACTGAGCCGGCGGCCATCAGCGGCTTGGTGACGCACGGGCATCGTCATCGAGCCAGGCCCGCTCAAGGCCGATGCCGAGGGGGCGCGCGTCGGAGCTCAATCCGAGATCAGCGGGCGAGCGCGGATCGGATAGCGACAGGCTGATGGTCAGCGTCCCGTCGGCGGAAATCGCGGCGGGATCGAGCATCAACCTGCGCTGGCCCGCGAACGAACCCTTCGAAAACGACAATTGCTGCTGCGGTCCGTCGCCGACGCGGCAAATCGCCTGCAGTCGCGGATTTCCATCCGAAACGAACGCCCGGCACGCCATCACGAGCGCGACCGGCCGTGACGGAAGGGGATCGATCGCGAAGCGGAGCACGCAATTCCTGGCGATGGACCAGGTGCCCCATTGCTCCGGCTCGCTCCACCCCTCGATCAGCGCGGCGGTACCGGCCCCGCCGCGGCTGAAATCGAGCTCCTCCGGGCCGAGCACCGGCGCGGGCACGGCAGCCTCCAGGGCAGCCGGATCGAACGGCGCCTGATCCGGAACGAACTGAGCGATCACGCGCACGGCATCCGCGATCGAGCTGAGCCCGAGCGCAGAACCATCCAGCTCGTAGAGCACGCGGTTCTGTCCTATGACGGAAATACCCTTTCCGGGGGGAGGCCGATCCGCAAGACGGGCAGGAATGATGATGTCGGCGACGTCGAATCCGTGCATGCGGGCGAGTTCGCCGATGGTCTGCACGGTCCGGTCATACAAGGGCGGCCGATTGTTGATGTCGGTCGCGAGCGCTTGCGCCAGAGCCTTGAAATCGAGCCGCACCCCGTCGTCATCCGCCAGCAGAAGACGTTTGAGGTCGAGCATGTCCTTGGCGATGAAGAGCTGGAGAGCATTCAGATCGGGGAGCTGACGATCGTCGTCGATGGGTCCGAAATCGCGCGCCCCCCGCGGCGTTTCGAGCAGATTCGTGGTCTCGAAGAACAGCGCGTGGCCGGTGCTGTGCTGCGAGAAGCCGGCCATGCTCAGAGGCCGTGACAGCCGGACGAAACTCTCTGTCAGCGCGGCGTTGGCGATACCGGATGCGACGTCGGGCGAGAGGCCGATGAAGTAGCGGCCGCAGGCCGCGCGCATCCGGTCGACGACGCTGCGGCGGACGAACGAATTGTAGATCATCGGCAGATGCGCATAGTGAGCCTGGAAGCCGAAGATGCGCGCCAGCTCGCTTCGCGACGAGACGCGCCTTGCCGACGACGTCAGGTCGATCTCGGCGAGCAGCCGGTTGCGGAAGGCCGGATGATAGTAGCCCGGCCAGTAATAGCTGTAGGCATCCCAGCTCAGGAGATCGATCTTTCGGTCGGCGAGCACGCTCGACGCCGTGGCGCATGCATAGGGCATCAATCCGTCGTCGTCGCCGAGGAAGGCGATGTACTCGCCCGAAGCATGGCCGAGCGCTGCCTCCCAATTGTCGGTCATGGTCAGGACGGTCTCGCTGGCAAAATGCCTGAAACGCCCGTCCTGGAGGTCTGCGACCATCTTCGCGATCTCGGGATTGCCGCCATTGTTCTGAACGATGAACTCGCAATCGGCTTGCGCAGGCTGGCACGCCATGGTCGCGAGCGCGTGGCGAAGCGTGTCGGGACGATCGAGGGTCGGCACCACGATGGACAGAAGCGGCATGATCACCATTTGAGAGAATATGCGTCACGGTTTCCTAGCATCTTGCCGGACCGTTCGCACTTTCGCCAAAAGTCTCGTGATGCTAGCCTCATGATCAGGTCTTGTCGTCAGGCCTTGCCCATTCCGCCGCGCGGCATGGAGCCCGCTACGATCAGCCTCCGAAGCCGGCGCACGACAGCGCGTTGCAACAAGAACAAGAAGTGAGGGAAGCGCATGGAAGCTCAAGTGCCTGCCGCATCGGTTTCTCGGCGCCCATGGTCTCCACCGCCCGATGCCGGAGACATCGTCAAGGGCATCCACGCCATGCTGCACCCGCACAACATCGTGCTGGTGGGAGCGACCGACAAGCCCGGCAATTATGCCGAACGCATCTGGAATAATCTGATCAAGTACGGTTACGAGGGCGGCCTCTATCCGGTCAACGCCAAGCGCGACGCGATCTGGGGCGTCACCTGCTACAAGGATTTTGCCAGCCTCCCGGAGAAGCCCGATCACGTCCTGGTGCTGGTGCCGGCCCGCTTCGCCGTCCAGGTGATCCGCGATGCCGCCGCAGCCGGCGCGCGCTCGGCCACCATCGTCACCTCGGGCTTCAGCGAGCTGCAGGATGAGGAAAGCCAGAAGCTCGCCGCCGAATTGCAGGCGGCCATACGCGAAACGGGGCTTGCCGTCACCGGGCCGAACTGTCTCGGCAATCTGAGCGCCGGCGAAAAGCTCTTCACCAATATCGACGACCGCATCGTCACCATGGAGCAGGGTGCGGTGGCGATCGCCGGGCAATCAGGCGCCATCGTCATGGCGATCCGGCAAGCGCTGGAAGATCGGGGTGTCGGCGTCGGCTACATGGTGACGACCGGCAACGAGGCCGGACTCGAGACGCCGGATCTGATGCGGTATTTCGCCGAGGATCCGAGCATCAAGGTGATCGTCGTCTACCTCGAAGGGGTGCGCAACACCAGGGCCTTTCGCGAAGCCTGCAAGGCGGCGCGCGCGGCGAGCAAGCCCGTGATCGCGCTCAAGCTCGGCGCCTCCGAGGGCGGGCGCGCCGCGGCGATGGCGCACACCGGCGCGCTGGCAGGCTCGATCGAGACGTTCGACGCGATCGCGACGCGTGAAGGCGTGATCCGGGTCGGCGGACTCGACGAGCTGATCGAAACGACCGAGTGCTTCGTTCACTCCGCCGTTCCCAGGGGCGATCGGCTCGCTGCCGTCACGCTGTCCGGCGGCAAGCGCGGCATGCTGCTGGATGCCTTCTATGCCGAGGGCCTGAACTTTGCGCCGCTCAGCCCACACGTCGGCTCCGAGCTGGCGAAGATGCTTGGGCCGGGGTCGATCGTCGGCAATCCGCTCGACGCAGGCTTTGCCGCGGTGGTCGATCCCTCCGTCTACATGAAGTCGATCAAGCTGATGATCGACGATCCCGACATCGACATCGTCATCGTCGATGCCGAGCTGCCGAAGGCGCCGCACGAATTGCGCGAGCGCAATTTGCGCATCGTCGACGAGATGGCGCGCCAGGGCGGCAAGCCCCTGATCTACGTCAGCGCGATGTCGATCGGCTTCACCGAGTTCACCAAGTCGTTGCGCAAGTCGCTGCCGCATCTCGCCGTCATGCAGGGCATGGACCGGGCGGTGACCGCGATAAAATCTCTGCTCGCCTATGCGAAGCTGCGGAAAGAAGTGCCCGACATCGTCTCCAGCTCGAAGCCCGCCGCGCGCGCCGTGCTGGAGAAGGCGCTGAGATCGGCCAGCGGCGCCGCGCTCGACGAGGTCGCCTCGAAGAAGCTGCTGAAGGCCTACGGCATTCCGATCTCCAAGGAGTCGATTGCGCAGACGGCAGCGGAGGCCGCGAAGATCGCCAAGCAGATCGGTTTCCCGGTCGTGGCGAAAGTCGTCAGCGCCGAGATCCTGCACAAATCCGACATCGGCGGCGTGGTGTTGAACCTGAACAGCGCGGCCGAGGTGAAGAAGGCATTCGCCGACATCACCGCACGGGTCGCAAAGCTGAAGGGCAAGCCGAAGCTCGACGGCATCCTGATCGCGCAACAGGTCAAGGCCGAGCTCGAGCTCGCCGTCGGGGCCTCGCTCGATGCCGAGATGGGAGCGGTCGTGCTGTTCGGTACCGGCGGCATCGACATCGAACTGATGAAGGACGTCGCGCTCGCCGGCGCGCCACTGGACGAGGCCGAGGCACGGCTCCTGATCGGCCGCACCAAGGCCGGCATCAAGATGCGCGGCTACCGCGGCAAGCCGGCCCTGCACGAGGCCTCCGCGGTGAAAGCGCTGGTCGGCCTGTCCAATCTGATCGCGGATGCGGGCGACCGAATCGCCTCGATCGACATCAACCCGTTCCTGATCAACGCCAGGACGGGCGTCGCGGTCGATGCCCTGATCGTCCTCAACAACGCCGCGGCAAGACGCGCGGCCGGGCATTGAGACGCCTAAAGCCCGTAGGGCGGATTGGCGAAGCGTAATCCGCCGCATTTGACGAGTGGAGAAGAAGGCGGCGGGTTACGCTTCGCTAACCCGCCCTACTTACCATCGCGGCCTTCTTCCAACTTCCCTGCTTTGGCCTTAGACTCAGCTGCATGGCACGCGCGAGCAATCTTGTGATCGGAACGGCGACGCTGGCGGTGATCGCCGTGGCGTTCGGTGGCCTGCTCGGCGTGCAGAAATGGCGCACCATCCAGAGCCGCAGCCAGTTGCGCGTGGTGTTCGAGGGCGGGTCCGCCAGCGGCCTGCGCCGCGGCGGACCGGTCAATTTCGACGGCGTGCCCGCGGGCCAGATCCTGTCGATCAAGCTGGACAGTCCGCGCAGGATCGTGGCGCTGGTGATGCTCGACAACACCGCGCCGATCCGCAAGGACACCGTGGCGGGCATCGAGTTCCAGGGTCTCACCGGCGTTGCCGCGATCTCGCTGATCGGAGGCGCTCCCACCGCGCCCCCGGTGCCGCTGGACGCGGACGGCATCCCCGTGCTGACCGCCGACCTCAGCGACGCCGAATCCATCGTCGAGACGCTGCACAGCGTCGATCGCACGATCGTCAGCAATGCCCCCGCCATCAAGGACGGCCTGCGCACGTTCGAAAGTTACACCGCCGATCTCCGGAGCAAGGGCGGCGAGATCGATTCCGTCATGGCGAAGGTCGACAGCGCCTTCGCGGGTTTCGACAAGGCGGTCACGAAGATCGAGGGTGTGATGCCCGGCTTCGTCGACGGCAAGGCCGACGAGCTGTTCGAGAAGATCAAGGGGCTACACGAGCTTGCCGACGTCATGAAGAAGAAATCGGCGGGCTATCTCGAGGACATTCGTCGCTCGCTGCTCGACGTCAGCGAGGCCGCCAACAAGATGAGTGGGACGCCAACCCCCGCCGCTGCGGCCCCGCGCCCCCCGCGCAAGCCGCCGCAGAAGAAGCAGTAGCGGCCTCTTTCTGATCCTCCCCTGGAGGAGGATGGCCGTCCCGCTTGATCCAGCGGCGACGATGTCTCACCAGGCGTAGCGCACGAGGCCCTTGCCGGCGTAGGAGCGCGTGACGTTGGAGAACTCGCCCTCGAAGGTCGCCGATGCGGACCAGCCGTTCATCCAGTTCATCTGTGCTGATGCAGTAGTCAGAGCTGAATCGCGCGCCTGGGCCGCGCCGTTCACGACGAAGGCCGACCCCGGCAGCGTCTGGAACACCGCTGCTGCCGTGCGGTCCGGATTGTAATCATGCGCCCAGGCCAGGCGGCCGCGCAGGGTCACCAGGCCGCCGGCCGCGGCAAATGACCGATCCGCGCGCAGACCGAGCTCGGTGCGGGTGCTGGTCACGTCCTTGGCGGCATAGTTGAGTGCGAAGACGTTGCTGCCGACCACGGCCGATTCGGCATAGGATGGCAGGCTGAACAAGGTGGCCTGCAGCGCAGCATAGGGTGTGACGCCCGCCCACTGCATGGCATGGCGATAGCCGCCCTCGATGCGGCCCGAGAGCGCATTGGCGTTGAACTGTGCCCGCAACTGGTCATAGCCGGCCGCCGTCACGACGCGGTTGGTCGTGACATCCTGCCAGCCATAGGCGAGCGCCGCCGTGATGTAGGCCGGCCCCGCCGTATGACGCACGAACGCGCCAGCCTGGAACAGATCGGAGCGGCCCCAACCGAGACCGTTGACATTGAAGGCGGTCCCGCCGCCCGCGAGCGCAAAGCCCGCAATCGTCGATGGCGAGAAGCGGTAATCGAGGCCCACGGCGGTGCCATAGACGCTGCTGGAGGTGTTGCTCGAGCCGAGGCCTGCATTGCCATCGGTGGTCTGCGAGCCGCCGTAGCCGGCTGCCCAGACATCCCAGCGCTGCTCGAACGATGCAGCCGGAGCCTTGCGGGCAATTGAAGCGAACGCGTCGCGCGCGCTCGTGCGGGTCGCCGCATAGGCACTCGCGCTCGGGTCATCGGCAAAGGGGGGCGCCCCGGGCGAGCCGCTGCGCCCCGAGCCGAACACATCGGTCAGCAGATTGATGAACAGGTTCATCGCCTCAAAGGTCGTCTGCTGAGACCCCGTTACCGACTCGCCGGAGGCTTGGCTCAGGCCCGCCGGCGAAAGATTGGCGAGCGCCACGGGCAAGCCGCCGGTACTGTTGAAATAGTTGGTCAGCACGTTGGCGACATTTTGCTGATTGATGTTGAGCCCGCTGCCATAACCCAACGCAAGATCGAGAAAGACGTTGTTCGGATCGTAGCTCAGCGTAGCGTGCAAGTTGGGCGACAGTCCGGCGACCACGGGGTTGAACGTGTCGGGCAGCGTGGCTGCATTGAGAATGGTGTAGTGCTTCGTGATCGTGCCGGTCGGAACCACGACGACGGTGGCGCCGGCCAGCGTCGCGGTGCCGCCCACGATCGCAAGGCCGTTGCTCGCCCCCGAGACCTGCACGACGTAGCTGGACGCCGACGTGAAGGTGAGATTGCCCGCAACGTTCAGCGCGCCGGTCGGATTGCCGGGCGCAAACGCGCCGCCATTGACGGAAACGGCGGTCACCGTGCCGCTTCCGCCGAACGTGCCGCCCGGAGCGACCGAAACCGTGCCGTTGATCGTGCCCGAGAGCAGCAGGGTGCCGCCCAGCACGTTCCAGTCCTGGTTGCCGGTGCCCGTCACGGTCCAGGTCGAACTGTCGACCTTGTTGAACGTCGAGAAGCCGTCATATTGGAGACCAGGTCCGATCAGGTCGAGGTTGAACCTGTCCTTGCCGAGGCCGCCGAGCTGGAATGTGTCGGTGCCGGAGCCGAACACGGTTCCGTTGATGACGCTGCCGGGACCGAGCGTGAGCGTATTGCCGCCGCAACCGCAGAGCTCGATCGCCGCAGCACCTGTCGCGGCGTTGATCGTGCCGGAGTTGAAGACGGTTCCGCCGCCGCTGAGCATGATGCCCGTGCCGCCTGCACCGACGGTGATGGTCCCGGTATTCACGATCCCGTTGGTCGTGCTCAGCGTGGTAACGTCGATCCCGACGCCGGACGCGCCGACAGTGATCGTCCCCGCGTTGACGATGCTGCCGTCATCCGAGAGCACGACGATGCCTTCGGCCGACCCCACGCCCGAGATCTGCCCGCGGTTGACGATGGTTACACTGGCTCCGGTGATGAGGATGCCTGCTCCGCCCAGCCCGACGTTGATCGTTCCATTCTGGTTGACCTCGGCCCGGTTACCCTGCACCGAGATGCCGGCCGATCCGCCGCTTCCCGTCGTGATCGAACCGCCATTGGTCACCTTGGCATCGTCGCCGAGCACGGCAATGCCCGCGCCGCCGGTGCCTGCGGTAATGGATCCGAGACTGGTCGCCGTCTCGAAATTGCCCTGCATGAAGATGCCGACGGCGTTCTGCCCGACCGTGATGGTGCCGGTCGCCGTGTTGGTGACGCTGTTGCTATCGTTGATCGCCAGGATGCCGCCCGACGGCCCGCCCGACGAATTGCCGACGGCAATGGAGCCGGCATTGGTCACGGTCGCACCGCCGAAGAGATAGACGCCGATCGCATCGGCCAAGCCCGTGATCGATCCGGTCACGGTGTTGGTGACGGTGTTGTTCTGGCCACCGAAAATAGCCGTCCCCGATGCGCCGACCGACAGCGTGCCGGCGTTGGTGATGGTGTTGCCGTCGTTGACACTGATCGCCGCGGTGCCGTTGTCGTTGACGGTGGCGCCCGCGAGCACATTGACGGTGAGCCCGTTGACGCCGCCGCCGGCGGCAAAGCCGTTGGTGTCGGTCCCGCTGCAGGTGACGGTCTGGCCGCTCGCTGCCGGATCGGGCGCGCATTGCGCGCGGGCCGGCGTGGTCGGAAGACCGACGCCGGACAGCACCGCCGCGAGACACGTAGCCGCCAGCGCGATGCGCGGCCGCAACTGTCCCCTCGATCGCGATCGATACACCACCACGAAGCCCCGAACTCCGGCGCCCTCAGCAGCGCCGCCGGCAAATTAGGGGACTGGGCTCGCCCGTGAAACTACGGAATCGGCCGATCGACCTGCCCAGGTCACAATCGTACCGACTCTGCCGGCCTATGTTGCAACCGGGTCACGCTTTTGGCGCGTTGCCTCCCGATCTGCGCAGGTCGGCGGCGGCAAAACGTCCATTGTTATGGACAGGCGTTCACATCGGTGAACGCCTCCTCACCGAGCAAAACGCGGTGCGGGCCGATCGACCGGCTCGCGCAGCCGCTCAGTAGTTGGACGAAGCCGACTCGTTGGGAATGCCGTCGATCGGACATTCCGCCGTGCCGGGCGTCGACCGCGTCATGGCTTCCACCATGTCGCGCGTCCCTTCGGGATCGTTGATCCAGTTCTTGTAGAAATCATACGGGCAGGCCGCGACGCCGCGCGGGCTGTCGCCGGAATTGATCATGCCGGTGTAGCCGCGGTGGACCAGCTTGTAGAGATGGTTTTGCGACTGGCCGTTGCGGCGCGCGTCGCGGATCAGATGCTTCGAGAGCTGCGCGTATTGGATGCCGTAATCCTCCTCGCCGCATTCGCCGAGCGTGCGGCCATCGAAGCCGATGATCGCGGAGTGACCGAAATACGAGTAGACGCCGTCGAAGCCGGCGGCATTGGCGACCGCGACATAGACGTTGTTGGCCCACGCCATCGCCTTCGAAATCATGACCTGCTGCTCCTTGGCCGGGTACATGTAGCCCTGGCAGCGCACGATCAGCTCGGCACCCTTCATGGCGCAGTCGCGCCAGATCTCCGGGTAGTTGCCGTCATCGCAGATGATCAGGCTGACCTTGAGGCCCTTCGGTCCCTCGGAGACATAGGTGCAATTGCCGGGATACCAGCCCTCGATCGGCACCCAGGGCATGATCTTGCGGTACTTCTGGATGATCTCGCCCTTGTCGTTCATCAGGATCAAGGTGTTGTAGGGCGCCTTGTGCGGATGCTCCTCGTGGCGCTCGCCGGTCAGCGAGAACACGCCCCATACTTTCGCCTTGCGACAGGCCTCGGCGAAGATCGCGGTCTCCTCGCCCGGCACCACGGAGGCCGTCTCGTACATCTCCTTGGAGTCGTACATGATGCCCTGCGTGGAATATTCCGGGAAGATCACGAGGTCCATGCCGGGCAGGCCGACCTTCATGCCGACGATCATGTCGGCGATCTTGCGGGCGTTGTCGAGCACCTCGGCCTTGGTGTGCAGGCGGGGCATCTTGTAGTTGACGACTGCGACGCCGACCGTGTCGTTGCTGCTGGAAATGTCACCATGAAGCATGTTGGGCGCTCCTGTCTTCTCTTGGTTTGAGGTGCGTCAGTGGCTGATCATCCAGGGCCGCGCCGTCGGGAAGCCCTTGGCGCCGCTCTTCGTCTTCGTCACCAGCCGCGCCGGCTTCTTCTTGTCCGCCGAGCTCTTGTCCTTGACCGTCTTGCCCGACGAGCAGCAGCCGCAGCCGGGACCATGCGAAGCCTTGTATTGCGCCAGCGTCTGCGGCGCGTGCGAGCTGCGCTCGTTGACGGCGTGTGCCTTGCGCTTGTCCGCCGGCATGCAGAAGAAATTCGGTGCGGTCAGGATCACCCGCGGCGCCATCGTCTCGCAATGCGGGCAGCTTTGCGGATCGTCGCATTCCGCCATCGGGCGCAGATCCTTGAAGGGTCCGCAATCGTCACAGAGATATTCGTAGACCGGCATTTACATCATCCCCAACGCTCTTGCCTGTTCAACACGCCTGGCGGCGGATGCGGGGCGACCAGAAACGCCAGCCGTCCCGCATCCCGTCGCGCAGGGATCACTTGTCCGGCGAGATCGGCATCTGGATATCGCCGGTGATGTGCTTGATGGGACCTGCTGCCGACGGCATCACGTCGAAGTCGAAGATCTCCGTCGGCAACCATAGCGTGGCGCAGGCGTTGGGCACGTCGACCACACCGGAGATGTGGCCCTGGCACGGCGCGGTGCCGAGGATCGAATAGGCCTGGGCGCCGGAATAGCCGAACTTCTTCAGGTACTCGATGGCGTTGAGACAGGCCTGACGATAGGCGATGTGAACGTCGAGATAGTGCTGCTTGCCGGCCTCGTCCACCGAAATGCCTTCGAAGATCAGGTAGTCCTTGTAGTTCGGCGTGATCGGCGACGGCTTGAAGATCGGATTCTTGATGCCGTATTTCGACATGCCGTCCTTGATCACCTCGACCTTCAGATGCAGCCAGCCGGCCATCTCGATGGCGCCGCAGAAGGTGATCTCGCCGTCGCCCTGGCTGAAATGCAGGTCGCCCATCGACAGACCGGCGCCGGGCACATAGACCGGGAAGTAGATCTTCGAGCCGCGCGAGAGATCCTTGATGTCGCAATTGCCGCCATGCTCGCGCGGCGGCACGGTGCGCGCACCCTCCGCGCCGATCTTGGCCTTGACGTCACCCTTGGCGCGGCCGCCATGGGCGGTCGCCGCGAAGGGCGGATTGGCGAGGCCAGGCACGCGGGTCGGATTGGTCGAGATCAGCTCGGCCTCGCGCTTGTTCCAGGTCTCCAGCATCTTCGGATCGGGCAGACAACCGATCAGGCCGGGATGGATCAGGCCGGCAAAGTTCACGCCGGGCACGTGGCGCGATGAGGTGTAGAGGCCCTTGATGTCCCAGATCGACTTCTGCGCCAGCGGGAAATGGTCGGTCAGGAAGCCGCCGCCGTTCTGCTTGGAGAAGAAGCCGTTGAAGCCCCACAGGCTCTCCTTCATCGGGCCGACGTCGAGCAGGTCGACGACGAGGAGATCGCCGGGCTCGGCGCCCTTGACGCCGATCGGACCGGACAGGAAGTGCACGATCGACAGGTCGATATCGCGCACGTCGTCGGCGGAATCGTTGTTCTTGATGAAGCCGCCGGTCCAGTCATAGGTCTCGATGATGAAATCGTCGCCGGGATTGACCCAGGCCACGATCGGGATGTCGGGGTGCCAGCGGTTGTGCACCATGTCATTTTCATAGGCCGACTTGGTGAGATCGACCTTGATCAGTGTCTCTGGCATCGAGATGCTCCCCTTTGACTACGGTTGGTTAGACGGACAGATATTTCGAGACCTGTGCGGCATCGACGGCGTCGCGCGGATCATCGCGGACGATCTCGCCGTTCTCGATCACCAGCACGCGGTCGGCGATCTCGAGCGCGAAGCTCAAGACTTGTTCTGAGACGACGATCGAGAGCCCCTTCTCGTCGCGGATGCGCTTCAAGGTGCGCGCCATGTCCTTGATGATCGAGGGCTGGATGCCTTCGGTCGGCTCGTCCAGCAGCAGCACCTTCGGCTTGGTCGCGAGTGCGCGGGCAATGGCGAGCTGCTGCTGCTGGCCGCCTGAGAGATTGCCGCCGCGGCGGCCCTTCATTTCAAGCAGCACCGGAAACAGCTCGTAGATGTCGCCCGGCACCTCGGATTCGCCCGCAACGACAAGGCCCGTCTCGATGTTCTCCTTCACCGTCATGGTGGAGAAGATCATGCGGCCCTGCGGCACATAGGCGAGGCCCTTGGCGACGCGCTCATAACTCTTGAGGCCACCGAGCTCGGCGCCGTCCATGGTCACCGATCCGCTCTTCGCGGGCAGGATGCCCATCAGCGACTTCATCAGCGTGGTCTTGCCCATGCCGTTGCGGCCCATGATCGCGACGATCTCGTTCGGCGCGACCTTGACGTTGAGCCCGTGCAGCACCTCGCTCTGGCCGTAGGCGACGTGAAGATCCGAAATTGCCAGCATCGCGTGCTCCTTAGTGGCCGAGATACACTTCGATGACCTTGGGATCGTTCTGCACCTTCTCCATGGTCCCCTCCGAGAGGATCTGGCCCTGGTGCAGCACGGTGACCTTGTGCGCGATGTCCTCGACGAACTTCATGTCGTGCTCGATCACGAGCACCGAACGGTTCTTGATGATGCGGTTGAGCAGCTCGGCGGTCTTGGCGCGCTCGGACACGCTCATGCCGGCGACCGGCTCGTCCAGCATCAGGAGGTCGGGATCCTGGATCAGCAGCATGCCGATCTCGAGCCATTGCTTCTGGCCATGGCTGAGCTCGTCGGCATAGGTGTTGAGCTTGTCCTTGAGGAAGATCATCTCCGCGACCTCCTCGACCCGGTCCTTCACCAGCTGGTCGCGCTGGAAGGTCAGCGAGCCGAACACGGTGCGGCCGCGCGGGAACGAGATCTCGAGATTCTCGAACACGGTGAGGTCCTCGAACACCGACGGCGTCTGGAATTTGCGCCCGACGCCGGTCTGCACGATCTCGTTCTCCCGCATCTTCGTGAGCTCCTTGCCGCGAAACTGGATCGAGCCCGAGGTCGCCCTGGTCTTGCCGCAGATCAGGTCGAGCACCGTGGTCTTGCCGGCGCCGTTGGGACCGATGATGACGCGGATCTCGTTCTCCTCGACGTAGAAGGAGAGGTCGTTGACCGCCTTGAAGCCGTCGAACGAGACGGTGAGTCCGGAGACCGCGAGCAGGAAATCCTTGGGCTGATGACCGATGAGCACGATCTATCTCCTTACTGTCAGTGTGGCATCGGCGTCGTGGTGTCCAACGAGCATGTCGATCTCCTCACTCCGCCGGTGCTGCGCCGTCGGCGACCGAATTGCCGCTCCAGTCCGACTTCGACTTGCGCGAGGCGAACAGCCGATCGATGCGCGGCTGCACGTAGTCGGCCCACAGCCCGGACAGGCCGTTCGGGAAGGCGAGCACGACCGCGATGAACAGCGCGCCGAGGCCGAACAGCCAGAGTTGCGGGAAGGATTCCGACAGGCTGGTCTTGGCGAAGTTCACCAGGATGGCGCCCCAGATCGCGCCGAAGATCGACATCCGCCCGCCGACCGCGGTGTAGATCACCATCTCGATCGACGGCACGATGCCGACGAAGGACGGCGACATGAAACCGACATTCAGCGCGAACATTGCGCCGCCGATCGCGGCGAAGACCGCGGCCATGCAGAAGGCAAAGATCTTGAAATTGGCGACGCTGTAACCGGAGAAGCGCACCCGATCCTCCTGCTCGCGCATCGCCACCAGGATGCGACCGAGCTTGGTCAGGCGGATGAACTGCGCGATGCCGATGCAGACGAACAGCAGCACGACCTCGACGAAGTACAGGATGATCTTGGCGTGGTCGGGCCGGATGTCCCAGCCCTTGAGCGTGCGCAGATCGGTCATGCCGTTGATGCCGCCGGTATAGCCCTGCTGGCCGACGATCAGGATGGTGAGGATGGCGGCGACGGCCTGGGTGATGATCGCGAAATAGGTGCCGCCGACGCGGCGCTTGAACATCGCCGTGCCGATGATCAGGGCGAAGATGCCGGGGACCAGGATGATGGCGAGGATGGTGAAGGTGAGGCTGTGAAACGGCTGCCAGAACAACGGCAGCGACGTGATCTGATTCCAGTCCATGAAGTCGGGGATGCCGGGCGTCGACTGGATCTTGGTGTTCTCGACGCTCGAGGCCTCGAGCTTGAGGAACATCGCCATGCAATAGCCGCCGAGGCCGAAGAACACGCCCTGCCCCAGGCTCAGGATGCCGCCATAGCCCCAGCACAGCACGAGGCCGAGCGCGACAAAGGCGTAGGTCAGGTATTTCGCGACCAGATTGAGGCGGAACACGTCGAGCGTCAGCGGCAGGATCACGAACAGCACGGCGGCCAGAGCAATGAAGCCCATGAGTTCGGATCGATTGAAGAAGCGAGAGTTGATGATCATGACTTGCCTGCTTCCCGTTATTTGCGAACCTTGAGGGCGAAGAGACCCTGCGGCCGCAGCATCAGGATGCCGACCACCGCGAGCAGCGTGAGCACCTTGGCCATCGAGCCCGACATGAAGAATTCGAGCGTCGACTGCGTCTGCGAGATCGAGAAGGCGGATGCTATGGTGCCGAGCAGGCTGGCGGCGCCGCCGAACACGACGACCAGGAACGTATCGACGATGTAGAGCTGGCCCGACGTCGGCCCGGTCGAGCCGATCATGGTGAAGGCGCTGCCGGCGACACCCGCGATGCCGCAGCCGAGGCCGAAGGTATAGCGATCGACCTTCTCGGTGTTGATGCCGACCGCGCCGGCCATGATGCGGTTCTGCACCACGGCGCGAACCTGGCGGCCCCAGCGCGACATGTAGAGGACGTAGGCGACCGAGATGGTGATCAGCACGGTGAGGCACATCACGAAGACGCCGTTGATCGGCACCTCGATGCTGTCGGTGACGTGCAGCGAGCCGAGCATCCATTGCGGCAGCTCGACGCCGACCTCGCGCGCCCCGAAAACCGAGCGATAGGCCTGCTGCAGCATCAGGCTGAGGCCCCAGGTGGCGAGCAGCGTATCCAGCGGGCGCTTGTAGAGGTGTCGTATCAGCACCCATTCCACCAGCATCCCCAATGCGCCGGATGCGACAAAGGCCAGGATCATCGCGAGGAAGAAGTAGCCGCTGAACAAGCTTGGCAGATAGGATTGGAAGAAGTTCGATGTCATCCAGGTGACGTAGGCGCCGAGGATCATGAACTCGCCATGCGCCATGTTGATGACGCCCATCTGGCCAAAGATGATGGCGAGCCCGAGCGCCATCAGGACATAGACCGAGAACAGGATCAGTCCTGCAAAGCCCTGCATGACGAAGATGGAGCCGAGATCACCAAGCGAGTAGTCGCCGAACATCGATGTCCTCCGTCGGGGATAAGGGTCCCGCGTCGCGATGCAGAGTCGCGACGCGGGGTCTTGAGGCATGGACTTGCGATCCACGCCAGGGAGTGGTTTTGCCTTGAGGGAGAGCGACGGGCGCCGCGGCCCTTACTGGTGGCGCGCCTTACTGATAGCCCTTGGGGAACGGATCGGGCTCGACGAGATCGGCGGTCTCGTAGATCAGCTCGAACTGGCCATCGAGCTTGGCGCGGCCGACGCGGGTCTTCGACCACAGATGATGGTTTTCGTGGATGCGCACATAGCCTTCCGGCGCACCCTTGAATTCGACGCCGGGCGATGCCGCCGCGATCTTGTCGACGTCGAAGGAGCCGGCCTTCTCGACGGTCAATTTCCACAGCCACGGGCCGAGATAGGCCGCCTGGGTGACGTCTCCGATGACCGTCTTCTCGCCCCACATCTTCTTGAACGCGGACACGAAAGCCTTGTTGTTCGCATTGTCGAGCGACTGGAAGTACTTCATGCAGGCATAGGCGCCCGCGATGTTCTCGCCGCCGATGCCGTCGATTTCGTCTTCGGTCACCGAGATCGTCAGCAGCGCCTGCTTGGAGAGGTCGATGCCGGCAGCCTTGAGCTGCTTGTAGAACGCGACGTTCGAGCCGCCGACGACGTCGGTGAAGATGACGTCGGGCTTGGTCAGCTTGATCTTGTTGATGACCGAGTTGAACTGGGTGTTGCCGAGCGGATAGTATTCCTCGCCGACCACCTTGCCCTTCAGCACGTTCTCGACATGCTTGCGCGCGATCTTGTTGGAGGTGCGCGGCCAGATGTAGTCGGAGCCGATGAAGAAGAACGATTTTGCGCCCTTCTCCTTGGCGATCCAGTTCAGGCCGGCGAGAATCTGCTGGGTCGCCTCCTGGCCGGTGTAGATGACGTTCTTGGACTGCTCGAGGCCCTCATAGAAGGTCGGGTAGTAGAGCATGCCGTTATATTGCTCGACGACCGGCAGCACCGCCTTGCGCGAGGCCGAGGTCCAGCAGCCCATGATCGCCGCGACCTTGTCGTTGACCAGGAGCTTCTTGGCCTTTTCCGCAAAGGTCGGCCAGTCGCTGGCGCCGTCTTCCTGGATGAACTTGATCTTGCGCCCGAGCACGCCGCCGGCGGCGTTGATCTGCTCGATGGCGAGCTTTTCGGCCTGGATCGAGCCGGTTTCGGAGATGGCCATGGTGCCGGTCGCCGAGTGCAGAATGCCGACCGTCACTTCGGTGTCGGTGACGGCAAGCCCCGTGGTGTTGACCGCCGAGGTCGCCGGGGCCTGGGCAAAAGCCCCCCGCGGCAGCATCGTCATGGCCGGCACGGCGGCCATTCCCATCAATAGTTTGCGCCGAAGCGGCGATAACAGGCCCTTGTTTGCTTCGTCCGACATGAGCACCCCACTTTTGTTCGAGAACACGCGATTGGTGCCGTGAGGATGGCTCGGATCTGGGCGGCGGAAGCATACGCAAGATCGCGTATACTGCACCGCAAAATGCCGACGTAGGCTTTTGGTACGGAATTTGCGAGGGCGCGGGGTCCGTATCGGGAGTGGGGTAAAGCGTGGCAGGGCGGCAGCGAATAGACCGCGTCAGGCGACAGTACAACCAATGGGTCGCCAACCAGACGCTGGAAGACTATGCGCTGCGCTTCACCGCCAAGAGCGCGCGGCGCTGGTCCGCCGCCCGGGTCGCCAACACGGCGCTGGGCGCGATTTCGTTCCTGGCGATGGAGGCGATCGGCGGCACCATCACCCTGAACTACGGCGTCACCAACGCGACCGCCGCGATCCTCGTGGTCTCCCTCATCATCTTCTGCTGTGGCGTGCCGATCGCCTATTATGCCGCCAAATGCGGCATCGACATCGACCTGCTGACGCGCGGCGCCGGATTCGGCTACATCGGCTCGACCGTCACCTCGCTGATCTACGCCTCCTTCACCTTCATCTTCTTTGCGATCGAAGCGGTGATCCTCGCCTCCGCGCTCGAGATGTGCTTCGGGATTCCACGACCGGTCGGCTATCTCATCAGCGCCGTCGTCATCATCCCCTTGGTGGCCTACGGCATCACGCTGATCAGCCGGTTCCAATTGTGGACGCAGCCGCTGTGGATCGTGCTCCACATCATTCCGTTCGCGGCGATCGCCTGGCACAACCCGCACTCCTTTACGGAGTGGCGCAAGTTCTCGGGTGAGCACGGCGATCTCAACGGGCATTTCGACCTGCTGTTGTTCGGGGTTGCGGCCTCGGTGGTGTTTTCGCTGGTGGCGCAGATCGGCGAGCAGGTCGACTTCCTGCGGTTCTTGCCGCGCGACCGCCGCGCGTCCAGGGCGTCCTGGTGGATAGCGATGATGAGCGCTGGCCCCGGATGGATCGTGCTTGGTACCCTGAAACTTCTCGCGGGCTCGTTCCTCGCCTTCTTCGCGCTCAGCCACGGGGTGCCGCCGGAGGAGGCCGCCGAGCCGGCGCACATGTATCTCGAAGCGTTCCGTTACGTGCTGTCGCAGCCTGACCTCGCGCTAGCGCTGACCGGCACGTTCGTGATCCTGTCCCAGGTGAAGATCAACGTCACCAACGCCTATGCCGGCTCGATCGCCTGGTCGAACTTCTTCTCGCGCCTGACCCACAGCCATCCCGGCCGCGTCGTCTGGCTGGTCTTCAACGTCATCGTGGCGCTGCTGTTGATGGAGATCGGCGTCTACAAGGCGCTGGAGCAGACGCTGGCGCTCTATTCCAACGTCGCGATCGCCTGGGTCGGCGCGCTGGTCGCCGATCTCGTCGTCAACAAGCCGCTTGGCTTGCGGCCCCAGCAGATCGAATTCAAGCGCGCGCATCTCTACGACGTCAATCCGGTCGGCGTGGGCGCGATGACCATCGCCACGATCGTCTCCATCAGCGCCTTTTACGGCCTGTTCGGGCCCACCGCGAAGGCACTGTCGGCCTTCATCGCGCTCGCGGTGGCCTTCATCGCCGCACCGTTGATCGCCTGGGCCACGGACGGCAAATACTACATCGCGCGCAAGCCGAAGCGGAGCTGGCAGGACCTCGAGGCGATCCAGTGCTGCATCTGCGAGCACGCGTTCGAGCCGGAGGACATGGCCTCCTGCCCCGCTTATGCTGGGCCGATCTGTTCTCTGTGCTGCTCGCTGGACGCCCGCTGCCACGATCTCTGCAAGCCGCACGCGCGGATCCAGGTGCAGGTGTCGGAGACGCTGGGCAAGCTGATGCCACAGCCGATCTACGCACGGATCAACTCGCAGCTCGGCCATTATGTCGGCGTGTTCGCGGTTTCTGCCGGCCTCGTCGCGCTGGTGCTCGGATTGATCTATCTGCAGACATCGGCAAGCGTGCATGGCGAGAACGCGCTCGTTTCCGAGGTGCTGTGGAAGGTGTTCTTCTCGCTCAGCATCATCATCGGCGTGGTGGCCTGGCTGTTCGTGCTGGCCCAGCAGAGCCGCCGCGCGGCCGAGGCCGAGACGCGGCGACAGACGACGCTGCTGATCCAGGAGATCGACGCCCACAAGCGCACCGATGCCGAACTGCAGCGCGCCAAGGAAGTCGCCGAATCCGCCAACCTCGCCAAGAGCCGCTATGTGGTGGGCCTCAGCCACGAGCTACGCTCGCCGCTGAATGCGATCAGCGGCTATGCCCAGCTCCTGGAGCAGGACGCGACGCTGAGCACGAAGCCGCGCGATCAGGTCCGCGTCGTCCGCCGCAGCGCCGACCACCTCTCCGGCCTGATCGACGGCATTCTGGACATCTCCAAGATCGAGGCGGGGCGGCTGTATCTGTCGCGCGACGAGGTGCGGCTCAGCGAATTCCTCGACCAGCTCGTCGGCATGTTCCGCCTCCAGGCCGCGGCCAAGGGTATCGACTTCGTGTTCAGGCGGCCGCCCCACCTGCCGGTCGTGGTCTATGCCGACGAGAAGCGGCTGCGCCAGGTGCTGATCAATCTGCTCTCCAACGCGATCAAGTTCACCCAGTCCGGGAGCGTGCAGTTCGTCGTGCACTATCGCAGCCCGGTGGCCGAGTTCGAAGTGATCGACACCGGGCCCGGCATCCAGGGCGATGATCTCGAGCGCATCTTCGCGCCCTTCGAGCGCGGTGCACTCGGCGCCTCGCAGCCGCAGACCGGCACCGGGCTCGGCCTGACCATCAGCCGCCTGCTGGCCGGCGTCATGGGCGGCGATATCAAGGTCATGAGCACGGTCGGCATCGGCTCGACGTTCAAGGTCAAGATCCTGCTCTCGGAGGTCATCAATCCGCAGCGCATCGCGCCGGTGGAGGCTCCGGTCTCCGGCTATCATGGCGCGCGCAAGACCATCCTCATCACCGACGACGATCCCGTGCATCGCGACCTCCTGCGCGAGGTGCTGACGCCGCTCGGCTTCATCCTGCTCAGCGCGCCCGACGGCCCCGGCTGTCTTGCGCTGGCGCAGCACTGCCGGCCTGATTTGTTCCTGCTCGACATCTCGATGCCAACCATGGATGGCTGGTCGGTGGCTGAGGCCTTGCGCGCAAGCGGCCACCACCAGGCACGCATCCTGATGGTCTCGGCAAGCGCGTTGGAGGCCCACGGCACGCCGCTGGCACAGACCTTCCACGACGGCTATTTGATGAAGCCGATAGACATCCCGCGGCTGCTGGAGACGATCCGCCAGCTTCTCAGGATCGAATGGCAATACGGCCCGGACGAGATCGCGGTGTCGTTCTGGCGTCCCGAAAGCGGATCACGGCCGCCGGCGCGGCACATCGAGGCGCTGATCGGGCTCGGCCAGATCGGCTACGTCAAGGGCATCCAGTTGAAGCTCGACGAGATCGGCGGCGAGCATCCGGAGCATGCCGACTTCGTCGCGCAGATGCGCTTCCTGGTCGATCGCTTCGATCTCGACCAGTATATGGCCACATTGAAGACGTTGCATGCGCATGAACATTGAAGCGAAGAAGCGCGACATCGCGCTCGTCGTCGATGATTCCCCGGAGACGCTGCGGCTGCTCACCGACGCGCTCGACGGCGCCGGCATGACAGTGATGGTGGCGCTCGACGGCGCGGCCGCGATGCGCATCGTCGACCAGATCACGCCCGACATCGTGCTGCTCGATGCCGTGATGCCCGGCATCGACGGCTTCGAGACCTGCCGCCGTCTCAAGCGCGATGCGGATCTTGCCAACGTCCCTGTGATCTTCATGACGGGGCTTGCCGAAACCGAGCATATCGTGCGCGGGCTGGAGGCCGGCGGCGTCGATTACGTGACGAAGCCGATCGTGATCGAGGAGATGCTGGCGCGCATCCGCGTCCATCTCGGCAATGCCCGCCTGACGCAGAGCGCGCGCGCCGCGCTCGACGTCTCCGGCCGCTTCCTGTTCGCGGTCGACCGCCAGGGCCATTTGCTATGGGCGACACCGCAGGCGCAGAAATTGCTGTCCGACCATCACAGTGCACAGGCCGGCGACTTCGTCCTGACGCCGGCGCTGCTGCAATGGCTGGAGCAGGCCAGAGTCAAGGGCAGCTCGAAGTCTCAAGCGATCTCCTTGCCGGACAATCCGCAGCTCCGGCTCTATTACATGGGCGAAACCGCACCAAACGAGTTTCTGCTGCGGCTCTCCAGGGAATCCGGCACTGCGCTGCCGGCCGAGTTCACCAGCGAGCTCGGCCTCACCACCCGCGAAGGCGAGGTGCTGGCCTGGCTCAGCAAGGGCAAGACCAACCGCGACATCGCGCAGATCCTGGGCCTCAGCCCGCGCACGGTCGACAAGCATCTGGAGCAAATCTACGCGAAGCTCGGCGTGGAGAACCGGACGGCGGCGGCAGCGATTGCAACGAATGCGACGCGACGGAATTCGTGAGCTGCGGTGTGGGCGTGTTGAGACGCCGCTGATTTGATATCTGGTGTCGTCCCGGACAAGCGCGCCCTTAAGCGCGCGCCAATCCGGGACCCTTAGCCACAGGGAGAGCGGAGTGTGAGGTGAATGTTACCGCTCCCCACAGGAGCCTTCAGCCACGCATTCCCTCACCCGTAGACGAACGCCTTGTCGTCCAGATCCGTCTTCGGGATCTCGTCCTTCTCGGTCCAGTAATCCTGGCTGTGCTGCCATTCCGGCTTGTCGCCGCGCTTGGGCAGCAGGTTCATGTTGCGCATCATGTAGCCGGGGTTGAAGTTTTCCGGATCGATCCAGGGCAGGATCGGCATGTTGTGATCTTCGGGGCGCAGCTTGACCTCGACCTTCTTCTTGCCCTTCGCCTTCATGTGGCCGAGCAGCCGGCAGACGAAGTCGGCGACGAGATCGACGCGCAGCGTCCAGCTGGCGCGGAAATAGCCGAACACCCAGACCATGTTCGGAACGCCCGTGAACATCATGCCCCGATAAGTGACGGTATCGCCAAAGGCCAGCGGCTTGCCGTCGATCTCGAAAGCGATGTCGCCGAGCGCGGCGAGGTTGAAGCCGGTCGCGGTGACGATGACGTCGGCCTCCAGCACCTTGCCGGATTTGAGCTGAATGCCATTCTCGATGAAACACTCGATCTCGTCGGTCACGACGGAGGCCTTGCCGCTGGCGATACCCTTGAACAGGTCGGCATCCGGCACGAAGGCGATGCGCTGCCGCCACGGCCGGTAGGTCGGCGTGAAATGCGTCTCGACGTCGTAATCCGGACCGAGCACGGCGCTGATCTGGGCGATCAGCTCCTTCTTCACCTGCTCCGGCTTGGACACGCAGAGCTTCGTGAAGGCATCCTGCTCGAACAGGATCTTGCGCCGGACGATCTCGTGAATCCAGGCCTCGTCGACCTGGAGCCGGCGCAGCTCCTCCGCGATCTCGATGGCGTTGCGGCCGAGCCGGAAATAGGTCGGCGAGCGCTGCAGCATGGTGACGTGCGCGCATTTGTCCGCGATGTTCGGCACCAGCGTCGCCGCGGTGGCGCCCGAGCCGATCACGACGACCTTCTTGTTCGTGAGGTCGATATCATCGGGCCAGGTCTGGGGATGAACGATGCGGCCCTTGAAACGGTCCATGCCTTCCCATTCGGGCGTGTAGCCCTCCGAATGGCGGTAATAGCCCTGGCACATCCAGAGGAAGTTCGCGGTGAAGGTCTTTGCTTCGCCGGTATCGGTCGTCGTCGCCTCGATGGTCCAGAGATTCTGCTCGCTCGACCAGCTCGCGGAATTGATCTTGTGCCCGTAGCGGATGTGCCGGGCGATATCGTTGTCGTCGATGACTTCCTTCATATAGGAGAGGATTTCCTCGGCGGTCGCGATGGGCGGGCCGACCCAGGGCTTGAAGCTGTAGCCGAAGGTGTGGAGGTCGCTGTCGGAGCGGATGCCGGGATAACGATGCGTGCTCCAGGTGCCGCCGAACGTCGTCTGCGTTTCCAGGATGACGTAGCTCGTGCCCGGCAGTTGCTTTTCGATGTGATAGGCGCTGCCGATGCCGGAGATGCCGGCGCCGACGATCAGCACGTCGAAGTGTTCGGAAGCTTGCTTGGTAGCGGTGTGACCGCGAACAGCGACATTCATTGTTGCTTCTATGCCTTGGTTGTTTTGTGGCCGCCCTTGACGGACGACGCGTTTCCTCCGCGGCATGATCACCCGCCGCGCTTCAGCTTCAAAATGACATAGATCAAGTCGCGGTCAAATCACAGCGCCGCACCCCAGCTCCGCGCGGTCTGCAAGATCCAGTCGCGGTAGAGCGTGAGCGGCGTGACGCCGGTCAATCCACCGCAGCCATCCCCGGCGTTCGGTCCCGTCGCCCAGCTGATGACACCGACGAGCACGGCGCCGTTCGGCTTGTCCTCGAACACGGGACCGCCGGAATCGCCGGTACAAGCGCCAATTCCGTCGCGAACACCGTTGGTTACGGGATCGACCAGGCGGATCTGGAGCGTGCCGGGCTGGCCCGTGACGACAAGTCCCGCGACGCGCGTGGCCCCGCCGCTCCTACCATCACCGCGTACGGTGACACCGGTACCGGCAATGACAAAACGGCTGCCGACCCGGATTGGAATATTCGGCGCGCCGACCGGCACCGCCGATTTTCCCTTGAGTGGAATTTCCAGTTGCAACAGCGCCACGTCTGCGCCGGCGCGATGGACTTGCGCCTTGTAGCCCGGGTGGATCGCGATGGTGCGCACGTTCAGCAATTGCGGTGCGCCACCACTGTGATCGACGATCTTGTAGTCCGCGCCCGGCTGCACGCAGTGAGCGCCGGTCAATACGATCTTCGGCGCGATCAGGGTGCCGGTGCAGGAATTGCCGCGCGAGCCGACGATGGTGACGACCGCGCGCGCGACTCCGTCGGTCTGCGGCGTGCCGCCACCGACGATGGCATGAGCGGGTGTCGCGAGCAGCGCGGCTGCAATGAGAATGGCAAGCTTCTTCATGGGAACACGCTTCGGCATTGGCGGCGACAGATTGCTTCGGACTGGCCCTTGCCGATAGCGCATGCTAGCCCTCTTGGAAAGGAATTGACGAGGACGGGATCTTGACGATCGAGGCGGTGATCTTTGATTTTGGCGGCGTGCTGACGAGCTCGCCGTTCGAGGCGTTCACGCGGTTCGAGACGGAACGCGGCCTGCCCGCCGACATCATCCGGCGCACCAATGCCGCCAACCATCTGGAAAACGCCTGGGCCAAGTTCGAGCGCGCCGAGGTCGACATCGAGACGTTCGATCGACTGTTTGCAGAGGAGTCGCTGGCCCTCGGCGCCGAGGTGCGCGGCCGCGAGGTGCTGCCGCTGCTGCAGGGCGATCTGCGGCCCGAGATGGTCGAAGCCTTGAAGCGCATCAAGGCGCAATTCAAGACCGGCTGCATCACCAACAACCTGCCGGCCAATGCGATCGGCAGCCTGACGGGGCGCTCGCTCTACATCGCCGAAGTCATGGTGCTGTTCGACCACGTCATCGAATCCGCCAAGATCGGCCTGCGCAAGCCCGACCCGCGCATCTACAAGATGATGGTGGAGACGCTGAAGGTCGATCCTGCCCAGTGCGTTTATCTCGACGATCTCGGTGTCAACCTGAAGCCCGCGCGCGAGATGGGCATGACCACGATCAAGGTAGCAAGTGGCGCGCAGGCCATTGCCGAGCTCGAGCAGGCGACGGGACTGAAGCTGATATAGTCCGCAAGTGCCGTAGGGTGGGCAATGCGAAGCGTGCCCACCCTAAGCAGATCGTGGGCACGGCGCTTCCGCGCCTTTGCCCATCCTACGAGACCTATTCCGCCGCAGCGGCGATGCGCTCGGGAAACGCCGCTGCCAGCGCAGCGCGATCCGGCTTCAGTACGCCGCGCTCGGTGATCAGGCCGGTGACGAGGCGCGCTGGCGTGACGTCAAAGGCGTAGTTCGCGACTGGCGAGCCCTCGGGCACGATGCGCACCGTCTCCAGCCGTCCGTCAGCGGTGCGGCCGGTCATGTCGGTAACCTCGACTCCGCTGCGCTGCTCGATCGGGATGTCGCGGATGCCGTCATGGACGGCGAAATCGATCGTCGGCGACGGCAGCGCGACGTAGAACGGCACGCCGTTGTCGTGGGCGGCGAGCGCCTTGAGGTAGGTGCCGATCTTGTTGCAGACGTCGCCGTTGGCGGCGACGCGGTCGGTGCCGACGATGGCGAGATCGACCATGCCGTGCTGCATCAGATGGCCGCCGGTATTGTCCGGGATCACCGTGTGCGGCACGCCGTGATGGCCGAGTTCCCAGGCAGTAAGCGAGGCGCCCTGGTTGCGCGGACGGGTCTCGTCGACCCAGACGTGGATCCTGATGCCGCGCTCATGCGCAAGATAGATCGGCGCCGTCGCCGTGCCCCAATCGACGGTGGCGAGCCAGCCGGCGTTGCAATGGGTCAGCAAATTGACCGTCTCGCCGGGCTTCTTCGATGCGATCGCCTCGATCAGCTTCAGACCGTTGCCGGCAATGCCGCGGTTGATCTCGACATCCTGCTCGGCGATCTCGTCGGCGCGGGCGTAGGCTGCCTCGGCCCGCTCCAGCGGATCGACCGGCGCGAGCGCGACGCGCATCTCGTCCAGCGCCCATTTCAGATTGATCGCCGTCGGCCGCGCCACGATGAGCGTCTGGTAGGCCCGCTTCAGACCGGCATCGGAGGCGTCCTCGCGCATCGCGAGCGCCATGCCGTAGGCCGCGGTCGCACCGATCAGCGGCGCGCCGCGCACCAGCATGTCGCGGATTGCGACGGCCGCGTCTTCACACGATGTCAGCCTCGCGACGACGAATTCATGCGGCAGCCGGCGCTGGTCGATCGCGCCGACCGACCAGCCGTCGCGCTCGCGCCAGATGCTGCGGAAATGCTTGCCGTCGACCTTCATGGCATTCTGCCTTTTCGTAATCCGCCTTGAGCCTCAACCGCGCAGGATGCGCCCGGCCACCGCGTCCAGCTTCTTCAGAAGCTCCGGATCGCGCGCCTCGGGCGCCGTGATCAGCGCGCTGTCGAGCGCGCGGTCCGAGCCGATCGGGCACGGCTCGTGCTCGCGCGGAAAATCCTTTGCCAGCCGCGACACCAGCGCCTTCGCCTTGTCGGCGTTCGACGTCAACACGCGAATGATGTCCTGCACGGTGACGGCATCGTGGTCGGGATGCCAGCAATCGAAATCCGTCACCATCGCCACCGTGGCGTAGCAGAGCTCCGCCTCGCGCGCGAGCTTCGCCTCGGGCATGTTGGTCATGCCGATCACCGAATAGCCCGACGTCTTGTAGGTCATGCTCTCCGCGTAGGTGGAGAATTGCGGCCCCTCCATGCAGACATAGGTTCCGCCGCGTGCGATCGCGATGCCCTCGGCTTCAGCCGCCGCCGCGAGATGGATCCGCAGGCGCGGCGAGACCGGATGCGCCATCGAGACATGCGCCACGCAGCCCCGACCGAAGAACGAGCTCTCGCGCTTGTGGGTGCGGTCGACGAACTGATCGACGAGCACGAAAGTTCCGGGCGGCAGCTCTTCCTTGAAGGAGCCGCAGGCGGACAGCGAGATCAGGTCGGTGACGCCGGCGCGTTTGAGCACGTCGATATTGGCGCGATAATTGATGTCGGAGGGCGACAGACGATGGCCCTTGTCGTGCCGCGGCAGGAACACGATCGGCAAGCCGGCAATGGTGCCGCGCCTCAAAGGCGCCGATGGCTCGCCCCAGGGGCTCCTGATCACCTCTTCGCGCGCACCCTCGAGACCCGGCAGGTCATAGATGCCCGAGCCGCCGATGATGCCCAATACCGCCTGAGTCATGCCTGCTCCACCCTGTCAGCTCGATGCGACATGGTTAAGCTATGCCAGTTTTGCGGCGGTTTTGGAACGGGGGTGGTGGCGTGAGGGGCGATGGCGTCTGCCTCACCCTCGGCGGTCTTGCTTAAGCCGCGTTCGCCAGCCGCAGCTGGGTCGCGACCATCCGCTCCAGCGTCTCGACCGACTGGAAATTCTCCGGCGTGATCTCGGACTGCGGGATGGTGAAGTCGAACTCGGCTTCGACCCCGAGCATCAGATTGACCATATCCATCGAGGTCAGGCCGGCGTCGACAAGCTTGGCCGACGCAGTGACGTCCGCACTGAGCGAATTCTGTTCGAGGATGCCCTTCACCAGCTTGATGATGCGATTGCGCAATTCGGTATCAAAGGGTTGCATCGGCAAATTCCCGTCTGTCTGTCAAAGGTCGGACCGGCTTGCCGCTACGATGGGCACGGCCGGCGGGTCCCGCAATGGGCGACACCATTACTTCGCGTTTCTTAGTAAACGATGACTCAGATTGTCTGGAATCCGCCCCTCTTCCAGATTCCTAACGCGATGCCCGAAAATCGGGAGATGCAAACAACCGGACCTTAACTGTTCGTTCGGAATTTGGCTTTGTTTACCCTCTATTTCATCGACGAATTTGAATTAAATCCGTAGCCTCATCTCACAAGCAAGATGGCCGGAGGATCGCTTACGCGCATCGCGAATGATGCCGGCGATCTCGAACGGCAAACCGGAGGCGGACGAGTATGAACGTGCGTGAAGCAGTCCTCACTGTCGACGAAACACAGACGAGCTTCCTCGAGCAGGGCCCCTCCCTGATCGAGCGCGCCGCCCGGACCGCCGCTGCTGCGGCGGCGGACGCCGACGGTGTCGATCGCGACGCCCGTTTTCCCCACAAGGCTTTCGAGATCGCCCGCGAGCAGAAGCTGCTTGGCGTCATGATCCCGGTCGAGTACGGCGGCTTCGGTGCGTCGATTCATGACGTCACCGACATCTGCTACACGCTCGGACGCGCCTGCGCCTCGACCGCCATGATCTATGCGATGCACCAGACCAAGGTTGCCTGCATCGTCAGGCACGGCCACGGCATTCCGTGGATGGAAACCATGATGCGCCGGGTCGCCCGCGACCAGTGGCTGCTCGCCTCCTCCACCACCGAAGGCCAGAACGGCGGCAACATCCGCGCCAGCGCCGCCGCCGTCGACCACGCCGGCGACACCGTCTCGCTGGTGCGCGACGCCACCGTGATCTCGTACGGCGCCGAAGCCGACGGCCTCGTCACCATTGCCCGCCGCGCCACCAACGCCGCGGCTTCCGACCAGGTGCTGCTGGCGCTCGCCAAGGACGACTATTCGCTGAAGCAGACCCAGGGCTGGGAAACGCTCGGCATGCGCGGTACCTGCTCGACCGGCTTCGAGCTGAAGGTCGATTGCCCCGCCGACCGCGTCTTCCCGGAGGCCTACGACAAGATCCACGCCCAGACCATGACGCCGTTCGCGCATCTGTGCTGGTCGTCGGCCTGGGCCGGCATCGCGGCCGCGGCCGTGACCCGCGCGCAGGCCTTCATCCGCAAGGCGGCCCGCACGTCCGGCGGACAGATGCCGCCGGCCGCCGCGCATTTCACCGCCGCGAAGATGTCGCTGGCCAAGCTGCGCGCGCTGATTTCGGCCAACATCGACGCCTTCTCCCGCGCAGAGCATGACGAACGCGCGCTGAGCTCGCTCGACTTCCAGTCGTCGATCACGCTTCTGAAGGTGCAGGCCTCCGAGCTCGCGGTCGAGACCGTGATGCATGCGATGCGCACCGCCGGCCTCTCCGGCTACCGCAACGACGGCGAGTTCACCATGGGCCGGCACCTGCGCGACGTGCTGTCGTCCCCGATCATGATCAACAACGACCGTATTCTGGCCAATGCCGCGACATCGACCTTGATGAGCGGCGTGCCGGCAAGCCTTCGTGACTAAGTGCCTGGCGACTGAACCAACAAGAACAATTTTGAAATAGCAGGACATCGTCCCATGAACATTGCCATCCTCCCCGATTCGCCCGCGACCGCGCCGCAGATGACCGACCCGCTCGATCATCTCGCCGACAAGCTGTTCCATCGCATGGGCGCCGACGGCGTCTATGCCCGCACCGCGCTCTATGAAGGCGTCGTCGAAAAGCTCGTCGCGCTGATCACCGGCCATCGCGAGGCCGGCACCGAGGTGATGCGCTTCCCGCCGGTGATGAGCCGGGCCCAGCTGGAGAAATCCGGCTATCTCAAGAGCTTTCCGAACCTGCTCGGCTGCGTTTGCGGCCTGCACGGCACCGAGCGCGAGATCAATGCCGCGGTGAGCCGCTTCGATGCCGGCGGCGACTGGACCACCTCGCTGTCGCCCGCCGACCTCGTGCTGTCGCCGGCAGCCTGTTATCCGGTCTATCCGATCGCGGCGAGCCGTGGCCAATTGCCGAAAGGCGGCCTGCGCTTCGACGTTGCCGCCGATTGCTTCCGCCGCGAACCATCGAAGCATCTCGACCGGCTGCAATCGTTCCGGATGCGCGAGTATGTCTGCATCGGCACTCCCGACGACGTCGCCGATTTCCGCGAGCGCTGGATGGTGCGCGCGCAGAAGATCGCGACCGACCTCGGCCTCACCTTCCGTGTCGACTATGCCAGCGATCCGTTCTTCGGTCGCGTCGGCCAGATGAAGGCGGTGAGCCAGAAGCAGCAGCAGCTCAAGTTCGAGCTCCTGATTCCGCTGCGCTCGGAAGAGCAGCCGACCGCCTGCATGAGCTTCAACTATCACCGCGAGCATTTCGGCACGACCTGGGGCATTCAGGACGCCCATGGCGAGCCGGCGCACACCGGCTGCGTCGCCTTCGGCATGGACCGGCTGGCCGTCGCCATGTTCCACACCCACGGCACCGACCTCTCCGCCTGGCCCGCCAGGGTGCGGGACGTCCTGGGCCTGCAGCCGCAGGCCACGGCCGACGCTCATGTCGAAGGCTGGCGCTAAAAGCATGATCCGGAAAAGTGTGAAGCGGTTTTCCGCCGAGATCATGCTCAAAAGATAAACTCCACGAGGCGTGTCATTTCCACGGGTAAGACAAGCGTGATCCACACCAAGGTGCGATGCCGCGAGATCACCGAGTCCGATGTCGAGAAGATCGCGGACTTGCTGACGCGCGGCTTCGTCGGCCGTTCACGCGAATACTGGATGCAGGGCCTGCGCCGACAGGCTTTCCGGTCCGCACCGGAGGGCTATCCGCGCTTCGGCTACATGCTCGACAATGATGGCACGCCGGTCGGCGTGCTGCTGCTGATCTACACAGCCCGCAAAAATGGCGAAGAGACCGCCATCCAGTGCAATTTGTCGAGCTGGTATGTCGATCCGGCCTTCCGCAACTACGCTCCGCTGCTGACCAAGATTGCCCAGCGGCACAAGGACGTGACCTATTTCAACATCAGCCCGGCGCCGTGGACCTGGCCGATCATCGAGACCCAGGGCTTTCGCGCCTATTGTCGCGGTATCTTCTTCTCGGTACCCGCACTGGCGCGCGTTCCCCGCTGGAGCGAGATCGAGGTCATCTCGCCTCACGCCAAGACGATCGAGGGGCTCTCCGACTCCGAAACCGAGCTGCTGACGCGGCATGCGCGGTACAATTGCCTCAGCCTCGTGTGCCGCACGCCGAAGGGAGCGTTTCCCTTCATCTTGCAACCGGTGCGCATCCGCCGGGGCTTCATTGCGCCGCCAGCGATGAAGCTGATCTATTGCCGGAACGCAGCGGAATATGCCGCCTGCGCCGGCCGTATCGGCCGGCTGCTGCTCCGGCTCGGCAAGATCGCGGTGGCGGTCGATACCAATGGGCCGCTTCCCGGCCTTGTCGGTTTCTACACCGAGCGGCGCGGCCGCAAATATTTCAAGGGCCCGCACCGGCCGCAGCTCGGCGACCTCACCGATACTGAGCTCGTGCTGTACGGGCCGTAGGGCAGCGGTCGGGCCAAGACCAAACCGTCGTCCCTGCGAGCGCAGGGACGACACCTCATTTGGCGCGCGCCGATGGCCAACTCTTGCAGGCACCTCAGCAATCAGGATGCGCTCTCCATCGCCAGTCACCCTCCGTAAACTACTGCGCTTAAGGGAATTTTCCGGCCTCTTCGTTACCCTCGGCTGCTGAATTAAGTTGCGTTAAGTCTATTGCTCGCCGAGATCCCGCCGATCCCATGATTTCGACCCGCGACAACGAGCTTGGTGCACGCCGCGAGCAGGGCCTGGAGGCCCTGGTCGCGCTGAGCCAGCTTGCGCTCGACCACATGGAGCAAGGCGTCTGCGTCTACGATGCCGACAACCGGATCGTGCTGGTCAACCAACGCTACCTCTCCCTGTTCGACATGTCGGCGGAGGTCGTGCGGATCGGCACGCGTTACCGCGAGGTGCTCGCGCACAGCGCCGGCCGGGGCAACTTTCCGGAAAGCCAGCTTGACGCTCTCTATTCGGCGCGGATGGCACAGATTGCCGGAGGAAGGCCGTTCCGGACCGAGCAGCGGCTTGCCTCCGGCCTCGTCATGTCGCTCGAGCTGAAGCCGCTCCCCGGCGGCGGCTGGATGACGATCTGCGACGATGTCACCCGCCTCGCCCGGCTCGAAGCGGAATTGCGCGTGCAGACCGAGCGAAGCCAGCACGCGCTCTCCAACATGTCGCACGGTCTCATCATGTACGACGCCGACAGCCACGTCGTCGTCTGCAACGACCGTTTCCTGAAGCTTTACAACCTCGATTCCGATGTCGTGAAGCCGGGCGTCTCGCATCGTACGGTGCTCGACCATTGGGTGTTGCGCGGCAATCAGTCCGGCATGCCCGCCGACGAATTCCATAGGGCCAGATTGGAGGACGTGCGTAACAGGCGAGCGAAAACCATGCTGGTCAAGCGTTACGACGGCCGCATGGTGCAGACGGTCTCCCGCTTCCTGCCCGACGGCGGCTGGGTGACCGTGCACGAGGATGTCACCGAGCGGCTGCAATACGAGGAAACGCTGCGGCAGCAGAACTTCATGCTCGATGCGGCGCTGGAGAACATGGCGCACGGACTCGCCTTCTACGACAGCGACATGCGCCTTCGCGTCTGCAACACCACGTACCGCAAGATCTACCGGCTGTCGCCGGAGGAGACCAGGCCGGGCACGCACCTGGGCGAGTTGATCGAGCGTTCGATGGCGAACGGAGCGTTTGCTTCAGAGTACAGCCCCCGGGAAATCCTCGAAGCCGCCCGAACACGGATCGCGGACCGCGACAGCTCGCCGATGCGTCGGCGCATGTCGAACGACACCGTGATCTCGGTGCGCTATTGCGCATTGGCCGAGGGTGGCTTCGTCGCCACCTACGAGGACATCACCGACCGTGAGCACGCCGTCGAGGAGTTGAGCGAGCAGTACCGCCGCTTCGATGCGGCCCTGAACAACATGAGCCAGGGCCTTTGCATGCTCGACTCGAGCCTGCGCGTGATCGTCTGCAATCGCCGCTATATCGAGATGTACGGCTTGTCTCCTGACATCGTGAAGCCCGGCGTCTCGATGCGCGAGATCATGGAGCACAGCTGCGAGCTCGGCAACCACCCGGACATGACGGGCGCCAAGCTCTACGCCGACTATGTCGAACGGCTGCGCGAGGGTGAACACACGCTGCACCGGCATCTGAACGACGGCCGCATCATCAAGCTCAACCACAAGCGCATGGAGCAAGGCGGCTGGGTGGTCACCTATGAGGATGTCACCGAGCGTCACAAGGCCCAGGCCCGCGTCGCGCACATGGCGCGGCACGATTCGCTGACCGACCTGCCCAACCGCACGTTGTTCCGCGAGAAGATGAGCGAGGGGTTGAACCAGGTGGCGATCGCAGGCGGCGCGATGGCGGTGCTGTGCTTCGACCTCGACAATTTCAAGACCGTCAACGACCGCCTCGGCCATGCCGCTGGCGACCGCCTGTTGCGCTGGGTCGGAGCGCGCCTGAAGGAGAATGTCGGCGAGCACGACACCGTCGCGCGCCTCGGCGGCGATGAATTCGCCGTGCTCCAGCGCGGGCCGCAGCCGCAATCGGCGGAAAAGCTCGCGCGGCGCCTGGTCGAAATCCTCGGCCATCCGCCGCCGCTGGAAAACCAGTCGATCCATGTCGGCGCCTCCGTCGGCATCGCGATCGCGCCCGACCACGGGCTCGATGCCGACGAACTGATGAAGTGCGCCGACCTCGCGCTGTACCAGGCCAAAGCCAAGGGCCGCGGCGCCTACCAGCTGTTCGAGCCCGAGATGGAGGAGGAGGCGCGCAGCCGGCACGCGCTGGAGCAGGATTTGCGCGGTGCGTTGGAGTCACACGAATTCCACCTGGCGTTCCAGCCGCAGGTGCGGCTCGATTCATCGGAGCTCACCGGCTTCGAGGCGCTCCTGCGCTGGAAGCATCCTTCGCGCGGCTCCGTCTCGCCGGCCGAGTTCATTCCGATCGCGGAAGAGAACGGGCTGATCGTTCCGATCGGCGAATGGGTGCTGCGCACCGCCTGTGCGACCGCCGCGTCCTGGCCCGGTGTCGCCGTCGCGGTGAACCTGTCGCCGGTGCAGTTCCGCTCGCGCGGGCTGGTGGCGATGGTCACGAGCGCGCTGGCTGAAGCCGGCCTGCCGCCGCAGCGGCTCGAGCTCGAGGTCACAGAGACCGCCCTGCTCGACGACAGCGAGGCGACGATCGAGATCCTGCACCAGCTCCGCGCGCTGGGGGTCCGTGTCAGCCTCGACGATTTCGGCGTCGGCTATTCCTCGCTGAGTTACCTGCGCAAATTTCCGTTCGACCGCATCAAGATCGACCGCTCCTTCGTCGGCACGCTCGGCGAAAGCCCGGAGAGCGTGGCCATCGTCCGCACCATCGCAAGCCTCGGCTCCGTGCTCGGCGTCGAGACCACGGCGGAGGGCGTGGAAACCGAGGAGCAACTCGACTTCGTGCGCGAATGCGGCTGCACGGCCGTGCAGGGCTATTATTTCGGCAGACCCTGCCCGGCATCGGAGGTCGGGCGCGCCATCGAGACGCTGAACACGGTCCGGCGCGTGGCATAGAGCGGCTTCTGCTCCTTCAAATTCCGCCTCTCGGCACACGACCAAACGACCAATTGTCGCATGTTCCGGTTCTGCCGGGATTGCTGCACCCGCCGCTGCCCGCAGTCCGCGCAATGCGCTTTTCTTCTCCCTCGATTTCGGGAACAATCCTCTCACAAGAACGAAGGACGGCGGGCCCAACGAGGCCGCCGCGAGGGAGGAATTCCGATGCCGCGATACGGGCTGAAGACGATCGCACTTGCCGCGATGCATGTTGTCATGGGCGCACTGCTCTCGACCGCTGCCGGTGCGCAGGATTATCCCAGCAAGCCGATCACGCTGATCGTGCCGTGGCCGGCCGGCGGATCGACCGATATCTCGATGCGCGCGATCGCCGACAGCGCCTCGAAGGTGCTGGGACAGCCGATCGTGATCGACAACAAGGCCGGCGGCGGCGGCACGGTGGGACCGGCGACCATGGCGGCGGCCGCGAAGCCCGACGGCTACACCATCTCGCAGATTCCGATCACCGTGTTCCGCCTGCCCCTGATGCAGGACGTGTCGTGGGATCCGGCCAAGGACTTCACCTACATCGTCCATCTCACCGGCTACACCTTCGGTGTGACCACCAGCGCGGAGTCGCAGTTCAAGAGCTGGAAGGACGTGGTGGAGTTCGCGAAGGCGAACCCGGGCAAGGTGACCTATGCCACGCCGGGCGCCGGCACCTCGCTGCATATCGGCATGGAGCAGATCGCCGGAATGTCCGGCATCAAGCTGACGCAAGTCCCCTTCAAGGGCGGCGCAGAGACCAACGCTGCGGTGCTGGGGCAGCACACGATGCTCCAGGCGGACTCCACGGGATGGCGGCCGCTGGTCGACGCCGGCAAGCTCCGCCTGTTGATGGTGTGGACCGGCTCACGCTCGCCGAACTACCCTGACGTGCCGACGCTGAAGGAGCTCGGCTACCCCATGGTCTATGACTCCCCGTTCGGCATCGCCGGCCCGAAGGGCCTCGATCCAAAGATCGTCGCCAAGCTGCACGACGCCTTCAAGAAGGCGGTCGAGGATCCGGCCGTCGTGGCCACGCTCGCCAAATACGACATGGTGCCGAACTACAAGAACACCGAGGACTACAAGAAGTTCGTCGTCGAGGTCACCGAGTCCGAGCGCAAGGTGATCGAGACGCTCGGGCTGGCGAAGAAGTAGAGCAAGGCCGCCAGCGTGTCCCGGACGCGGTGCAGCGCTTCTTTAGCGATGCACCGCAGAGCCGACCCAAGTTGCCACCGCATCGCTGGACCCCGGATCTGCAGCGCACCACTTCGTGCTGCGCAGCGTCCGGGGAACGACCGAGAGAAAATCGATGAACCACCCCACCAATGTAAAACTCAGCCTTTCCAACTCCGAACTCTGGGGCGGACTGATCGGGCTCGCGCTCGGCGGCTTCGTGATCTGGTCGGGCATGAAGCTCAAGCTCGGCACCATCAACGATCCCGGCTCCGGCTACGTGCTGTTCTACACGGGCATCCTGATGTGCGTGTTCGCCGGCGCCATCATCCTCTCGGCGCTCACCGAGGGCGGGCCGACGCTTGCCTCGCGCTGGGAGAACGTGCGCTGGAGCAAGCCGCTCCTGCTGATCGCGTGCCTCATGGCATTCTCCGTCGCGCTGGAGCCGCTCGGCTTCCTGCTGTCGTCGATTCCCCTGATGCTTTTGCTGTTGCGCTTGATCGATCCCGTACGCTGGACGCTGGCGATTCCCATCGCCGTCCTGGTGCCGGCGGGCATGTGGTGGGTGCTCAAGCGGCTGCTGTTGATCCAGCTGCCCTCGGGCCTGTTCGGGATCGGTTGACCCCATGGATACGCTCGTCAACGTCGCGCATGGATTCGGCGTCGCGCTGCTGCCGGTCAACCTGCTCTACTGCTTCATCGGCGTCTTCATCGGCACGCTGGTCGGCGTGCTGCCGGGCATCGGGCCGATCTCGGCGATGTCGCTGCTGTTGCCCGTGACGCTGTCGGGCACGCCGGAATCCGGCATCATCATGATGGCGGGCATCTATTACGGCTCGATGTATGGGGGATCGACCACCTCGATCCTGGTCAACATCCCCGGCGAAGCGGCTTCCGTCGTCACCTGCATCGACGGCCACCAGATGGCAAAGCAGGGCCGCGCGGGCCCGGCGCTCGGCATCTCCGCCTTCGGCTCCTTCATCGCCGGCACGTTCGCGCTGATCGCCTTGATGCTGGTCGCGCCAAAACTCGCCAGCGTCGCCATCGCGTTCGGCCCGGCCGAGTATTTCAGCCTGATGGTGCTCGGCCTCGTGGTGCTCACCTTCCTGACCCAGGGCTCGATGCCGAAGGCGCTGCTGATGGCGTGCATCGGCGTCGTGCTCGGGCTGATCGGGCTCGACAGCATCACCGCACAGCCGCGCATGACCTTCGGCCGCATGGAGCTGATCGACGGCATCGGGCTCGTACCCGTCGTGATGGGCCTGTTCGGCGTCGCGGAGGTGTTGCTCAACACCGAGCAGGCGATCAAGCGCGACATCATCAACACCAGGATCACCCATCTCCTGCCCACCAGGGAGGACTGGAAGGCGAGCGCCGGTCCGGTCGGCCGCGGCACCATCCTCGGCTTCTTCCTCGGCATCCTCCCAGGAGGGGGCGCGGTGGTGGCCTCGTTCGCGTCCTACGCGCTGGAGAAGCGGCTGTCGAAGACGCCCGAGCGCTTCGGCCACGGCGCGATCGAAGGCGTCGCGGGCCCGGAATCGGCGAACAACGCTGCGGCAGGCGGGGCCTTCATTCCGCTGATGACGCTCGGCATCCCGCCGAATGTGGTGATGGCGCTGCTGCTCGGGGCCTTCGTCATTCACGGCCTGCAGCCGGGACCGCTGCTGATCACGCAGAACCCGGGCCTGTTCTGGGGCATCGTCGCCAGCATGTATATCGGCAACGTCATGCTGCTGGTCCTGAACCTGCCGATGATCGGCATGTGGGTGCAGCTGCTCAAGCTGCCCTACAACATCCTGTTCCCGCTGATCATCCTGTTCACGATCCTCGGCGTCTACTGCTCCAGCAACAACGTGTTCGACGTCTATGTGATGATCGCATTCGGCATCGTCGGCTATTTCATGCGCAAGCTCGGCTACGAGCCGGCACCGCTGGTGCTGGCCTTCGTGCTGGGACCGATGATGGAGAACAACTTACGCAAGTCGCTGATCCTGTCGCAGGGTGATCTCTGGACCTTCGTGCAGCGGCCGATCTCGGCGGTGTGCCTCGCATTCGCAATGATGCTGCTGATCGCGCCGCTGCTGCCGTCGCTGCGCAAGAAGCGCGAGCTGGTGGCACTGGACGAAGGGGCGTGAGGCTTTGCAGAATGGGCGGGGGCGCAATGGCTCCGTCCCACCCGACGACTTTCAATTTTCGCGAAAACAACCCCATGCACAGTAGAAGGGGGTTGATTTCAAAGAGGAAATTCTAGCGTGAAACGCTACACCGCCGCCGGCAGCGCGCTGTCCGGCGGAGCGCCCCACGGCCGCTCGGCCGAGGCCAGCCCGATCAGCCGGCCCTGGATGTAGTCGCAGCCCCAGTCGCGCAGCATGTTGGCGGCTTCCTCGTCCTGCACCCATTCGGCCACGGTCTTGATGTCGAGGCGGCGAGCGAGGTCGATCAGGGTCTGCACGAAGGCGCGGTCGTCGGCGGAATGGGTGATGTTCTGCACGAAGGCGCCGTCGATCTTGACGATGTCGACGCCGAGCTTGCGCAGGTTTCGGAACGAGGTGTAGCCGGCGCCGAAATCGTCGATAGCGATGCGGCTGCCGAAATTCTTCAGCCGCGTGACGAAGCCGCGGACATCGTCGATGTCCTGGATCGCGACCGTCTCGGTGATCTCGACGATCAGCCGTTCGGCGACACCGGGATGGGCCAGCATCAGCGATTCGATCCCCGCCCACCAGTCTGGATCCATGGTCGTATCCGGCGAGATGTTGAGGCTGAGGCTGATGCCGGGTGCGGCCGCGAGCTCGGCGACCACGAGCTCGAGCACGCGGTGGTCGACCAGGCGGATCAGGCCGAGCCGTTCGGCGACCGGCACGATGTCGGGCGCGAGCAGCACCTGGCCGTCGCCCTGGTCCATCCGCACCAGGCATTCGTGGAACGCACGCTCGCGCGAGACGGCCGAGACCACCGGCTCATAGGCGAGCTTGATGCGGCGCTCGTTCAGCGCGGTGACGATCTCGTCGGTGACGCGGATGTTGACACGGCGCTGCGCATCACGCGCAGCATCCGGACGCCAGGCCGCAAACGAGCCCGCACGGCGGCGCTTGGCGGCGTCCAGCGTCTCATGGGCGCGGTTGACGGCCTCGTCGGTGTTGCGGGCATAGCGCGGCAGGCTGACAGCGCCGATCGATGCGGTGACCGAGACCGGACCGGATTTGGTCGGCACCACCTCGTCGCGGATGCCGGTGAGGAAGCGCTCGGCGGCGACATTCATGTCGTCGACGGTGCAGTTCTTCAGGATCAGGCCGAACTTGTTGCCGGAAAAGCGCCCGAGCACGTCGCCGCCGCGCAGGCGCGAACGGATACGCTTGGCGATGTCGAGGATCACCGCGTCTGCAACGTCGAAGCCGAAGGCGTCGTTGACGCGGGCGAGGTGATCGATGCCGACCAGCATGAAGGCGGCGGTCGAGCGGAAGCGGGTGGTCTCCTCGATCGCCTCGGCCAGCGCCGCGATCAGGTGAGAGCGGTTGAGCTCGCCGGTCAGCGGATCGAGCCGGGCCAGCTTGGTCAGCTCCTCGTCGCGGGCATGGCGCTCATTGTTGATGCGAACCGACCCGATCGCGCGCACCGGGCGGCCGTCGGCGCCGGCGAACCAGCGGCCGGTCTCCTCGATCCAGATCACGGGATCGGCGGCGCTCATGCGGACGCCGTACTCGACGCGATACGGCGTGCCGTCGGCGCCGTGCACCGCGGAAGTCTGCGCCAGCGCGGCGGTCCGCAGCGACGGCGAGGGCTCGATCAGCTTGGCGAATTCGGCGCCGGTCGCGAGCCGCTCGGCGGGGATGCCCGGGAAGACGCTCGCGGCCGGGTCCCCCCAAACGATTGCATCGCTGGCGATGTCCCAGGCGAACACGGCTTGACCGAGCGCGGCCAGAATGTCGGAGGCTTGCGGCAATGCAGGGGTCAAAATCGCCTCGTTTCGGGACAGCGGGAGAGTCCTGAGTCGGCACAGGATACGGCCAGATTCGCCTTCGACCCTAGGCAAAGTTCATAAACAATTTGGAAACCACGTTCCCGAGGTGCCCAGGAACGATTAGGCTCGGCCGGCATGAGCCTTGCGAGATCACCACATGCAACGGCGCCCATGTCCCGAAACGCGCCAGTTCAAGCGGATTAACGGTGCTGTGATGGTGAGTGCGGGTGGATCGACAGAGACGGAGCGGCAAACCGGCATGGCCCTCGTGCCGCTGATGCCGACATTGCGGTGGGTCCACAAGGCGCCGCTGTCGCGCCCCGATCCCAGCTTCGTCACTCAGTTGATCGCCAATGCCGAGCACTTGCCCCAGACCAACCGACTGCGGCGCGCCTCTTCCGAGGATGCGCTGACGGCCTATGGCCGCAAGCGCCCGCTGCAAAGCGTCAGCGCGCGAACACGACAGGTCGCTTGACGCCGGTCAGCGCGGCGGGGTGTCGGACGACGGCGGCGTGCCGTTACCCGGCTGAAGCTGTGGCGAGGGAATTTCCGGCGAAGTCGCGCCCTGCACGGGTTTGGGCGCAGGATGATCCATCAGCACGGATTCCGCGACGGATTGCGCCGTGGATGCGGGAGGCTCGACCGGCGCCGGCTGCGGCGCAACCACCGGCTCGAACTTGCGCTCGGCCACGGCGTCCTCTGCCGGAGCTTCCACCTGACGCTTGGCCTTGCGCGGCGCCGGCACCGTCGTTTCCGCGACATAGGTGACGCGGCGGCGCGTGCGCTGGGCGATGCCGCCGAGGAAATCCGCCATCGCCAGCAGCACCAGCAGGAAATAGGTCGAGTTGCCGAATTTGGGCCACATCACGAATTCGGCGGCCGCTCCGCCGAACAGGATCAGCGACAGCAGATGGTCCATCAGAAATTTCGATCCGGGCCGCGCGCCCTTGACCACTTCGAGCAGCAGCAGCACCACGCCCAGCGCGAGCAGGAGATCGGCGAGCGTAACCGGCCAGGCCTCGCCCGTGATCATCGGCACCCTGAACAGCACGTCCGTAAAGGAGACGGTCGGCATCAGGAAGGCGATGATGTTGTACACCGCGAGCGGAATCAGAAGCAGCGGAAAACCGACCATCGGCAAAACGCCTTCTCGATCATGACATCCGGACAGGACAATGCGGCGGCGAAGCATTCGCTCCGCCGCCGTCACTGTCTATCTCATGGGTGGGCCGAAATCAGGCAGGCCAAATCATCCTGCCCGGAGAAAGGTCCTAAACTCAGGACTCTTTCTTCTTCAGGACCTGCCGGCCCTTGTACATGCCGGTCTTGAGGTCGAGATGGTGCGGACGACGGAGCTCGCCGGAGTCCTTGTCTTCCACATAGGTCGGCTTCTTGATGGCGTCTGCCGAGCGGCGCATGCCACGGCGCGACGGCGAGGTTTTTCTTCTCGGAACGGCCATTTCAATATCCTCTAGGGATTGGTGTCATCAGGGCATCGTCCGCGAAGGGACGGCTCAGCACCCAAACGGGGCGAGCGAAATGCCGATCAAGGCCGGGCTTATAGAGGAAGGCTGGCCGCAAAGCTAGGCTCTTGGCCCGGAAAATACGCCCGGAACGGGCTCAAAATCAGCGATTTTCTCGCCAGCAGGTCACAAGCGAGCTCGCTTGGCCCCGCGCCATATAGGTCGCGGCCAGCCGCCGGACACCCGGACCCGGGGTTTTGGCGCTGCGTTTGACCGGATTCGGCAGGATCGAGGCCAGAAGCGCCGCCTCCCGGGGCGAGAGGTCCTCGGCCGACTTGCCGAAGGCATAGGCGCTGGCCGCCTCCACGCCAAACTGGCCCTGTGGGCCGAGCTCGGCAATGTTGAGGTAAATCTCCAGGATCCGCGGCTTGGGCAGCACCAGATCGATCCAGAGCGCCAGCGGAAACTCCAGCGCCTTGCGGACGAAATCCCGGCCCTGCCAGAGGAACAGGTTTTTCGCGACCTGCTGGGTGATGGTTGAGGCGCCCCGGAACGGCGTACCGTCCTCCTTGGCGTCGTCGATCGCCTCGCGCAGCGCGCCCCAGTCGATGCCGTGATGCTTGCAGAAATGGGCGTCCTCGGCTGCGATCACCGATCGCGGCAGTGAGGGCGACATCGCCGCCAGATCGATCCATTCCCGCTGCATCGGCGCGCCGCGAAGCGAGCGCCAGACCATCAGCGTCGAAACGGGATGGCCGGTGCGGTAGAACGGCGCGATCACATAGGGCGCGAGAATGACGACCGCGAGCGCTACGAGCAGGATTTTGACGATGCGCAAATCGACCTTTCCGGCATGGAACGAGAAGCGGCCACGGTGCTCCCCATTAAGTCTGTGATAATCCGGGCCTTTTCCAGCACTTTTTAGGCCTTCCAAACGATTGACTGGGGCGGGCTCATAAAGGATTGTCCCGCCGAATTTTAGTTCTGGAGCCCTTCTTGATGACCGGCACGTCCCCGTCCGATTTCGCCAAACGTCTGGACAAGACCGCTGATGACACCGAGGCCCTGCTCGGGCGCCTGCTGTCGGACGACATCCTGCACGATGAGATCGCCCGGCCCAAGCGGCTGATGGACGCAATGCGCTATTCGAGCCTGAACGGCGGCAAGCGCCTGCGGCCGTTCCTGGTGGTCGAAAGCGCAGCCGTGTTCGGCGTGCCGCGCGAAGCGGCCCTGCTCGTGGGCGCCGCACTGGAATGCATCCACTGCTATTCGCTGATCCATGACGATCTGCCGGCGATGGACAATTCGGACCTGCGCCGCGGCCGCCCCACCCTGCACAAGCAGACTGACGACGCCACCGCGATCCTCGCCGGCGACGGCCTGTTGACGCTCGCCTTCGACATCGTGACCCGCGACGAGATCCACCGCGACGCCAATGTGCGGCTCCTGCTGACGCGCGCGCTGGCGCGCTGTGCCGGCATCGGCGGCATGGTCGGCGGCCAGATCCTCGACCTCGCCGGCGAAGGCCGCTTCGGCGGCAACGAGCCGATCGACGTCGCCCGCATTCAGCAGATGAAGACCGGCGCACTGCTGCGTTACGGCTGCATCGCCGGTGCGATCCTCGGCCAGGCCTCGAGTGCGGAATATCAGGCGCTCGACGATTACGGCCGTGCGCTCGGCGAAGCCTTCCAGATCGCCGACGATCTGCTCGACGTCGAGGGCGATGCCGCCGCGCTCGGCAAGCCGGCCGGCGCCGATGCCGTGCTCGGCAAGACCACGTTCGTCACCCAGCTCGGCATCGAAGGCGCCAAGCAGCGTGTCCGCGACCTGCTCGCGCGCGCCGACAGCGCCGTCTCGATCTTCGGCGACCGCGCCGCCGTGCTGCAGGCCGCCGCGCGGTTTGTCGCCGAGCGCAAGAACTGACCGTGCGATGACGGGCATCGACCAGGAAGATCCCGTCCTCACGCGCTTCCAAAAAATGTCGCGGCCGATGCGGCTGATCTATGCGCGGCCGCGGACGTTCATCTCGCTGGGTATCGGCATCCTCGTTGGCCTGCTGCTACCGGGCTCACCCCGGCTGACGACGCGGCTCGTGCTCGGCTGGGACGCGCTGATCGCGGTCTATCTCGTGCTGGTCTATGCGATGATGCTCTGCAACGACCACCAGCACATCCGCCGCAGCGCCGCGATGCAGGACGACGGCCGCTTCGTGATCCTGCTGGTCACGGCGATCGGCGCGTTCGCGAGCATCGCGGCGATCGTCGCCGAACTGGGCGTCCATCGCGGCCCCGCAGAACTCACGATCGCGATCACCACCATCGCGCTGTCGTGGGCCGCCGTGCACACCACCTTCGCGCTGCATTACGCCCACGACTATTACCGGCACCCACCGGGCGGACTGCAATTCCCGAGCGGCGACAAGGAAGACCACGCCGACTACTGGGACTTCGTCTATTTCTCGTTCGTGATCGGCATGACCGCGCAGGTCTCCGATGTCGGCATCACCGACAAGACCATCCGCCGCACGGCCACGGCGCATGGGATCGTCTCGTTCATCTACAACACGGCCTTGCTGGCACTGACGGTCAACATTGCCGCGAGCGCCATCTCGAACTGACATCGTCCCGGCATTGCCGGGACGACTTGAATTGTCAGTTGCAGACCTCGGCATTGGCGTCATTGGCGGGGCCGCCACCGCCGCGATATTCGAGATGGCAGCCACGGCTGACCGGACGGCAGCCGGTGCTGTTGCAGAACATCTGGCCGCCACCCGTGGGACGGCTCGCACCGGCCGCAGCGGCAATGCCGGCCGCAGCGCCATAGCCGCCAGCGGCTCCGGCTGCCGCGCCGCCGGCCTGTCGACGCTGCCGCGCGGGACGCTCATCACCGTCGTCGCGCTTTGCCGTTGCAGGCTTGGCCGGCTTTGCGGCGCGCTGCTTCTCGCACTCATTGTCGTCATTGACCGCGTAGCCCTCACGGCAAACGATCTTGGTGCACTTGTCGCCGTCGGCCTTGAAGCCGTGCTCGCAAACCAGCGGACAGACCCGAGCCGGCTTGGCCTTGACCGCATCGAGCGCGTCGGTGCTCGCGACCTTCACGTCGAGCTTGGTGCCGGCATAGCGGTTGAACTGCGACAGTGAGCGCTGCGAGGAGGTGTTCCAGTTGCCGTCGGCCTGCCCTGAAAAACATCCGACCCGGCCAAGCTCGGTCTGCACCGAGCGGCTGAGATCGGCCGGCGCGGCTGCCGGCGTCAGCGAGGCAACGCTGGTGCCGGCCGGGCTCGCGGTGCTGGCCGGTGCGGCGCTCGGCGCAGCCGCGGCGAGATTGACGCGCTGCTGCTCCGCGGCGGCCGCCTGCTGCTGCGCCTGTTCTTTCGCCTTCTGCGCGGCGAGCTGGGCCTGCTCGGCGGCTTTGGCATCGGCGGCGGCTTTGGCCTGCGCGTCCTTCTGGGCGCCGAGAGCGGCGAGACGATCGCGCTCGGCCTCGGCCTGCTTCGCCTTCTCGACCGCGGCCGCATGGGCCTGCTCGGCCTGGAGCTTGTCGATCTGGAGCTTGGCGAGGTTGGCATAGAAGCCGTCGGGATGCTGGGCGAGGAAAGCTTCCCACGCCGGCTTGTTGCCGACCTGGAGCGCGAGCTCGTAGTCGCGGCGCATGTCGGCCTGCCGGTTGACCACGGGCGCCGCCGGCGCGGCAGCCGCCACCTTGACCGGAACCAGCGGCACATCCTCGCCACCGAGCGAGCCGTAGACGAACGGCTCCTGCTTGTTGCCCGTCGATTTGAGCACGTCATCGCGCACGTAGCCGAAGGCGCGGCGGACATCGAGGCCCGGCGTCGTCAAATGCCGCGACAGCGCGACCGTAAAGGGGCTGTTGGCGCCGTCGCCGTCCTGGGCCGTGAAGCCCGCCTTGGCCGAATAGGCGATCAGCGTGTTGGGGCTGGTCGGCTCGACCTGGGCAAGACCGCGGCCGATGCCGCGCGAGGCAACGGTGCGCTTCATGGTCCTGCCGAATGGATTGTCGCGGCAGGCGTCCAGGATCACCAGACGAAGCTGCTTTGCCGGTTCGACGGCGACGAGGACGCGGTCGAGCGAAAGCGCCTCGTCATAGACGTCGGTGTCGCGCTCGAGCTTGGCATCGACGGGGATCAGATAGTTCGAGCCTTCGACCTCGATGCCGTGACCGGCATAGTAGACCACGGCGATGTCGGCCGTGCGGGTCGTGTCGGCAAATTCGCGCAGCACGCGCCGCGTATCCAGGGCCGACAGGTCCTGCCGGAAATCGACGACATCGAAACCGGCCTCTTTCAGCGTTTTCGCCATCACCGCACCGTCATTGACGGGGTTGGCGAGCGACGGCGCGTGCCGATAGGCCGAGTTGGCAAGCACCAGCGCGACGCGGTTGCCGGCGAGAGCGGGACCGGAGCCGAACAGCAGCGCTGCGGCGAGGAGAAGCTGGCAGAATCCGAGCATTTTGCGCATGACACGACTTCCGAAGTTCGGGACGTTCAAGCCCCTTTGGAACCGCTTTAGCAGGATCTGGTGGCGGCGCTTGTGATGGAGGTCACGAAGGCCGCGCCGCCAGCAACCCGAAAGCCCCCCTTTGTTTGTCGCGCCAGCGCGGTCGCGGTTCGCAGCCAGGCGGGCGGATCGACCGAGTTTCCCTAGCCATCGCCGATATGCCCCCGATATTGCGGCAGATCGTCCGTAATCTCGTGCCAGGGCGCCTTCGAGGCCACGAAAATATGGGCGCTGGGCCGGATCGAAGGGGCATCGACCAGGGTTCCCATGGCGACGTGGACCCATTGTCCTTCGCGCACCCGGGAATAAAGCAGCGAGCCGCATCGCCCACAATGGGCGTCATGGGTGGTGTCGTCGCCGAAAATGAGCCGGTGCTCGCCACCCCTGACGATGCGAAGCCTGTCCTGCGCGATGCCGGCGAACGGCTTGAAGGCCGAGCCGGTGGTCCGGCGACAGTTCGAACAGTGACAGTTCATCGCATAGGAGAACGCGTCGGCCACTTCGAATCTGATGGTGCGGCAGTAGCATTCGCCGATCAGGATAGGAGCATTCGAATTTTCTGATCCGGTCATGGCAAACCTCGGCGCAAATGGCCGACACACCCATAGCGCATTCTGATGCGTACGACTAAGTTCGCCCCAAGCCATCATGCAAAAGGATGACCCATGAGCCAGAACCGGTCGAGCGTCGAAGCCGTCGTGCAAGCCTATTTCGACGGCCTCTACGAGGGCGACGCCGAAAAGCTCGGCGCCATCTTCCATCCCTCCGCAGACTTGCGCTGGGTCGAGAAGGGCGAATTGCAGGTCCTGACCGTGCCCGACTGGCTCGACCGCGTGCGCAAGCGCCCCTCCGGCAAGGCCGAAGGCAAGCCGCGCGAGGATTTCATCGTCACCATCGACCGCTCGGACGACAAGACCGCCTTCATCAAGGTGCGATGCCAATTGCCGCCGCGCTATTTCACCGACTACCTGGTGGCGATGAAGCTCGCCGACGGCTGGCAGATCGTGTCGAAATCGTATCGATATGATCTGAAGGAGTGAGGGGTGCTGCTCCGCTGCCCCAATTCGGACGCGCTCGCTCCCCATTCTCTGTCATTGCGGGCGTAGCTCTCGCCCCGTCATTGCGAGGAGCCCTTGCGACGAAGCAATCCAGAATCCCTCCGCGGAAGGACTCTGGATTGCTTCGCTTCGCTCGCAATGACGATGCGGATGAAGCGAGCGCTCCATCTCCCACCTCCACTCGCCCGAAAGTTCTCCATGCCTCTCGACCGCCGCTCTCTGCTCGCCTCACTCGCCTGGATGGCCGCGTCTCCGGCGCTTGCCGCGGAGGCGCCGCCCGAACTCGAATCCTACGAGCGCGAGAGCGGCGGACGGATCGGGGTCTATGCGGAGAACCTTGCGACCGGCAAGAAGCTCGCCTGGCGCGCCGACGAGCGCTTCGTGATGTGCTCGACCTTCAAGGCCTCGCTCGCGGCCTGCGTGCTGGCGCGGGTCGATCGCGGCGAGGAGCAGCTTGCGGCGATGATTCCTTACGGCAAGGCCGACCTGCTGGACTATGCGCCGGTCGCCAAGCAGAATCTCGCTGCCGGCGCGATGTCTGTCACCGAGATGTGCAAGGCGATCGTCGAGCTCAGCGACAACACCTGCGCCAATCTGCTGCTGGCGCGGATCGGCGGGCCGGCGGCCCTCACGGCATTCTGGCGATCGCTCGGCGATAGCACCTCGCGGCTCGATCACAATGAGCCGGAGCTCAACCGCTCACCGCCCGGCAATCCCCAGGACACCACGACGCCGGTGGCGATGGCAGGCAATTTGCGGCGCCTGGTGGTGGGCGAGGCGTTGACGCCGGCCTCGCGGACGCAGCTCACGGAGTGGATGGTGAACTGCAAGACCGGCGCGAACCGGCTGCGCGGCGGCCTGCCCGCAGGCTGGATCGTCGGCGACAAGACCGGCAACAACGGCAAGGATGCGTCAGGCGATATCGCGGTCGTCTGGCCCAGGCCCGATACCAAGCCCGAGACGCCGATCCTGATCACGGCCTATACCCAGGGCGGCACGCCGAATCCGGCGCAGATCGAAGCCGCATTCGCGCGCATCGGGCGCATGGTGGCCGAGCGGCTGGCGTGAGCCGCGCGCATTGACGCAGCAGTCGCTTCCGGGTCAAGACAGACCGCCATGGAAGCGAAATTTCAGACCTTTCTCATCCTGCTCGCCGTGCTGGCGGGCACCGCACTTGCCGCCCGCCGCTTCAACATCGCGCCCGCCATCCTGCTGATGCTGGCCGGCGTCGGCCTCGCCTTCGTGCCGGGCATGCCGCCGGTGGAATTGCCGCCGGAACTGGTGCTGCTGATGGTGCTGCCGCCGCTGATCTATTCGGCCAGCGTCGCCATGAGCTGGCGCGAGTTCAAGAACAATCTGCGCCCGATCGTGCTGCTCGCGGTCGGTGCGGTGATCTTCACCGCGGCGCTGGTAGCGGCCGCCACGCACACCATGATCGGCCTGCCCTGGACCATCGGCTTCCTGTTAGGGGCCATCGTCGCACCGCCCGACGTGGTGGCACCGCTCGCGATCGCGCGCCGCCTCAACATGCCACGGCGGCTCCTGGTCATTCTCGAGGGTGAAGGGCTCGCCAATGATGCCACGGCGCTGATCCTCTATCGTTTCGCGCTGGCCGCGATCATGGTCGGGCATTTCTCGCTGCCGCTCGCGGCCGGCGAGTTCCTTCTCATCGTCGCCAGCGAGATCGCCTTCGGCATCGGCGTCGGCTGGCTCTCCCTTCGCTTCCGCAAATGGTCCGGGGATCCGCAGGTCGAGCTGACGCTGTCGCTGATCACGCCCTACGTCTCCTACTGGCTGCCCGAGCATCTCGGCGGCTCCGGCGTGATCGCGACGGTGGCCTGCGGGCTCTATGTGAGCTGGAACGGCCCCTTGCTGATCTCCTCGGCGACGCGACTGCAAGGCATCTTCTTCTGGGACCTCGTGATTTATCTGATCGAGGGCGTGCTGTTCCTGCTCACCGGCTTCCAGATGCGCGCGCTCTACGAGAAATCGAAGACGTTTCCGCTCGACGACATCCTGATCGCGACCGCGCTGGTGCTGGTGATCATCGTGATCGCGCGTTTCGCCTGGCTCTATCCCGCAACCTATCTGCCGCGAATGCTCAGCAAATCGCTGCGCCGGCGCGATCCGTCACCGCCCTGGCAATGGCCGTTCGTCCTCGCCTTCACCGGCGTGCGCGGCGCGGTGTCGCTCGCGGCCGCGCTGGCGCTGCCGTTCACGTTGCCCGATGGCAATGCCTTCCCGTACCGCGACCTGATCCTGTTCGTGGCCTTCGGCGTCATCTTCGTCACGCTGATCGGCGTCGGCCTCACGCTGCCGCCGGTGGTGCGCTGGCTCGGTGTCGCCCAGGCCGGCCGCAACGAGCATGTCGCCGAGCACGAGGCCGAGATCACGGCGCGGCGTCAGGCGCTGGACGCCGCGCTGAAATCGCTCGACGCGCTGACTGAAGAGAAGGATGTCTCCGACGAGGTGATGCGGCTGCTGCGTGCGCGTCACGAGATCCGGGTCAACCAGCTTCCTGACTCGCTCGATCCCACCCACCACGACGTCTCCGCGGCCGGCACCGCGCTGACCCGGGACCTGATCGCCGCCGAACGAAAATTCATTCACAATCTCCTGCGCGACGGCCAGATCACCGACGAGACGCGGCGGCGGATCGAGCGCGATCTGGATCTGGAGGAGGCGAGCCTGGCGAACCGGGAGTACAGGGGTGTGCCGCTGTAGCTCCCTCGTCATCGAACCGACGGAGCAGATTACCGCCTCTCGCAAAACTCCCTCATCGCAGCCGCAACAGCCCCCGCGACCGCCTCCTGCCGCTCCGGCGAGTTCATCGCCATCTCCTCGTCGCGGTTGATGATGGAGCCGGCTTCGAGCAGCACGGCGGCGCTTCTGGTCCGCGATAGCACGACGAGCCCATCATAGCGGTAGACGCCGACATCCTTGTCGAGCAGTTGGCGGCGATAACGACCCATCACCGGCAAGGTGTACTGGCTGGCATAATGCAGGCCCTGCTCCTTCAACTGCCGGCCGATCATTCGTGCCAGCATCAGGCTGTTGCTAAAGTGCGGGTTCTGCTGCGACACGAACAATGAGTGACCCGAGAAGCGATCGCTGAAATTGCTCTTCGCGCCGTCGAATTCCCAGGTGTCGAGCAATTTGTCCGGCACCGAATCGTGGTGAACCGACAGGAAGAGATCCGCCCGGACGTCATTGGCGGCGCTGACCCGCTTGAACAGGCTCGGCCGCGCCTTGCCGTCCGTGACGAGCAGGCGGGTTGCCTCAAAACCTTCGGACTTGAGCTTTGCCGTGATGCGTCGTGCAAGAACGAAATTGAAGCCGAACTCCGGATCATTGCGCGCGCTGAGGGCGCCGTAGGAGTCGGGAGTGTGACCGACGTCGACGACGATCCGGAATTTCGGCATCTCGCACTTGGCGGGCGGTCTGGTCGTCTCGATTTTTCGCGCAGCGGCCTCGCTGCGGCCGGCTGGCGCAAGCGATGACACCAGGATCGCGGCGACCAGTCCGGCGATGATGCTGCGCGCTTGCCCCATGCGTTACTCCGCAGCCGCAATCCGCGGGCGGCCGACAAAGCCCGCGACATCGCCAAACCGTTCCAGCATCACGGCCGGCAGATCCTTGGTCTTGCTGGTGACGCAGGCACCGGAGCGCACTGCGCAGCGGTCCTGATGCGCCGCCTGTGGCGGCGGCTCGCCTTGCTGGAGCGCGCGGGCCAGCTCCATCACGACTTTCCGGAAATGCATGATGCCGAGATCGGTCGGTCCGAGATGCTCGCGGGTGCGGTCGGCGATCGGGCCCTGGCTGTCCTGCACGGCGGCGTCCTGCTCGGAGACGCCCCTGATGCCGGTGTAGCTACGGGTCTTCTGCAGCTTGCGGTCAATCAAATAGTCGTTGCCCTTGTGGCGCAGCGGCACGTAATTGTCGTCGACCTCTGCGATCACGCCGTTGCCACGATCATAGGCCTCGCGCTCTGCTTGCGTCAGCGGCCGCTCCGGATTCCAGGCGTAGGTATAGATCCAGCAATTGGTGTCGGTGACGGGCACGAAGGTCTGGCCGAAGATGTTCTCGCCCGGCATCGCGCTCGGCGCATAGGCATGGAAAGGCATCAGGAACTGCGCGATGCGCCAGTAGATATTGTCGCTGCCGGTGAGCCGGCCGCCGGCAATCGTCAGCCCCGCCTCGTGCGGGGTAACCTTGATCACCGGGCGCGGATCCTCCGCGATCCAGCGCATGTGATCGCTCGACATGCGCGCGATCGGATTCACAAAGTGCTTCTTGATATCGAGGATCTCGTTCTCCTCCTTGTCGAAGGAGAGATGAGCGAAGGTGAAGTGCGCGGTGTCGATCGAGCCTTCCAGTGCCTGCACCCAGTTGCAGTCCTGCCATTTCTTGCTGACGTAGCGGTGCGAAGCCGGCAGCAGCGCCATCTCGAGATCGGGCAGCTCGGGCATCGCCTCGAGAGGCCCCATATAGGCCCAGATCATCTCGCCCCATTCGCGCACCGGATAGGATTTGATGCGGATGAGATCCTTGGCATCGAGATCGGGATAGGAGGTCGGCATGTCGACGCACCGACCATCAGTGTCGAACTTCCAGCCGTGATAGACGCAGCGGATGCCGCACTCCTCAACGCGCCCGAGCCAGAGATTGGCGCCGCGATGCGGGCAGTACTGGTCGATGACACCGACCACGCCGCGCGAGTCGCGAAAGGCGAGCAGCTCCTCGCCGAGCACGATGATCTTCTTCGGCTCACCGTCGGGTTCGGGAAGCTCTTCCGAGAGCAGAACCGGAATCCAGAAGCGGCGCAGCAATTCGCCCATGCCCGTACCAGGGCCGGACTCGGTCAGGAATCTGTTGTCCTCTGCGCGAAGCATGGAAAATCCTCCCGATCTTGTTTTGGGGAAGATTGGCGCGAGCGCGGGAGGACGTCAAATGTTGATCCGGTCCTCGGCCGACCGATCTTTGCTGTGGCCGGATTATAGTTTAGTTTCATAAACTTATAATTGCATCAGTCTTTTTGCCCAGGAGGACCGGCCAGATGATCGTGGACGCGATCGGTCTTGCAGATATTGGTACCAAGATTATCGTCTCAGCAGCTTCGACCGTCGCGCTGCTCATATTGTCACTTCTGTTTAGATCTATCAGAGGTTTTGTTTTCTACACCCGAGCAGAATATGACTTGGTTGCTGAGAGAAGAGCTCACGAGACCCCCTTCTGCCGCAGTTGGAGCATCAATTGGGAAGAGAATAGACTCGACCTCGCAATTGGCGACATCTCGAACAACTCTCTCAACGGAGTCAGATTCGAGAATGCGACTGGCAGGAGGCAGGATGTGGCCAACATGCATCCCAGCAACAGTTTTGTTGAACTTTTTGACGGCGCGCTTGGCGCAAAAATAAACTCGATAGTTCGCCAAAACCGCCCATCCGGTGAAGACGTTGCCATCTATACGCTTCGGCTCGTGATACGTCGAAAGCGCTGGGCTTGGGCAATATGAGAATCTGTTGAGAGCTTTGTTCATCTAATCTATGTCGGCCGCTCCCCCTTCACCGTTACGCGCGAGCCCGATCGCGTGTGCGGCCAGTAGCCCCAAATCACCCCGGTGCCGGGTGGAGCGATTGTCCCGGAAGGCGATGGCGTTCTCGATCCCAGCAGAAGCGGGACCGCAATGCGGATAGATAGGTAGGCATGGCATCACTGTCGTCGCCAGGAAAGAAACTGAATGTGAAGAAATGGGAACGAGACCCCGAACGGGCGATAACAACTAATCCGATATCTGCTTGAGTGACTCAACGAAGAGGCGATATTTTCTAGTCTTCCACTTGTTGACGAAGGAGTTGCGGACATGAAGTCTCGGCGCTTGGCGACTCTCTCGGTGAGCATAGCCCTATTGACCGGTGGTGGGGGATTATCGGCTCAATACATCCCCCCGGAGCCTCACCACAATTGTGTCTCCGGTTGTAATGGCGAGGGGAACAGCGACACCGACAACACCAACAACCAGAATATTCACATTCCCCCTTCCGCCCGACAGGACGCGTTCGTCGCTGCTGCCTGCATGTACACACAGAGACCAACTGCGGCTTGCCGGAACCAGAACACAGAAGCGGCCGCAAAAGTGCTGGGTTCCAAAATTTTCAAGAAGACGTTGTGGGATCTCTCGTGGCAGTCCTTTGAAGTGTATCTGCCCCTGCACACGATTAAGACGGCGAAGGTCCTATACGATCTGGAGATGAGAGCCATAGAAGTAGTGCAAACCGTGTTCGAAATTGATCTGGAATCGTTGCAACCATTTCAAATTCAAGACGAGGAAAGCAAGCGTCAGGCCCTCCTTGTCATTCAGAACGACGAACGGACGATCGCGAAGTGGAACAGAGAGGCGAGAGCCGAAGCTAGCAGGGGCACCAACTGGGAACGTCTCGCACACACCGACAACACCATCGGCTACCGCTTCAATCCCGGACCAGCATACGAACAGCTCGCCAACTTACGATTCTTCGGTTACTTCGGCGACGACCAAATTGCTCTACCACATGAGCGTCTTCTGGAGGAAATGTCCAAGCGCGATGCCAGGTCTGGCAAGAGTGCGAACCCTTGATGCGGGGCGGCAGGCGGTTAACGCGCGAAGCCGCCTAAACCGGCCGCTCCCCCTTCACCGTCACGCGCGTGCCCGAGCGCGTATGCGGCCAGTAGTCCCACATCGCACGGTGCTGGGTGCAGCGGTTGTCCCAGAACGCGATGGCGTTCTCGGTCCAGCGGAAGCGGCATTGGAACAGCGGGTTTTCGGCGTGCTGGTAGAGGTAAGCGAGCATCGCGTCGCTCTCGTCGCGCGGAATGCCGTTGATGTGGCGGGTGAAGCCCCGGTTGACGTAGAGCGCCTTCTTAGCCGTGACCGGATGCGTGCGCACAACGGGATGCTCGGCGTTCGGATAAGACGGACGGTCGGCGACGCCGTAGTTTGCATAGAGCCCGCGATAGATCGGCTCGCCGTCGTGCAGCGCGGTCAGCCCGTCGAGATAGGCCTTCATGCGGTCGGACAGCGCCTCATAGGCCGCATACATGTTGGCGAACAGCGTGTCGCCGCCGCGCGGCGGGCATTGCTTGATGTAGAGGATCGAGCCCATCGGCGGTTCGAGATCGCAGGACACGTCGGAATGCCAGCCCTCGCCATTGGCCCGCGGCGAATTCTTGTCGGCATAGATCTTCATCAAGGCGGGGTCTTCATCCTCATGCGGCGCGGCGGGATGGAAATGCAGCTCGCCGAACTTGCGGCCGAAAGCGAGGTGCTGCTTTGGCGTGATGTTCTGGTCGCGGAAGAAGATGACGAGGTTTTCGGCGAGCGCGCGATGGATCTCGTCCATCTGCCGGTTGGAGCGCGTGTCGCCTTCGACGAGCGAGCCGATGTCGACGCCGGAGATCTCCGCACCGATGATGGGCGTGAGCTTTTCGACCGCGATGGTCTCGTAGGGTGCGCCGTCTTCAGCGATGTGGCGGTAGCGCGGGCCCTGCTTGCCGGCGAGTGAGCTCATGGCGTGTCTCCCGATCGTTGTTGATTGGGAGCATCGTAGCGCGCTGTCATAGATGTGCAATCTGCACCGCAAACACAGTCGTCGTCCCGGACAAGCGCAAGCGCAGATCCGGGATCCATAGCCACAGGGAGGTGTTTGGCGAAAACTCGGCGTGACTATCCGTCGTAACCACACAGTCCTGTGGTGATGGATCCCGGATCGGCGCGCGCTTGAGGCGCGCTTGTCCGGGACGACAGCGGAGTGTGGGCGTTAGCGGAGTGAAATCACTCCGCCGCTGATACCGGCACCTTGGCGCCCTGGCCGTAACGCTGGTCGATGTAGTCGATCACCAGCGCCTTGAAGTCGGCGGAGATGGTCGGGCCGCGCAGCGTGCGGAACTTCTTGCCGTCGACGAACACGGGCGCGGCCGGCGCTTCGCCGGTGCCCGGAAGCGAGATGCCGATATTGGCGTGCTTGGATTCGCCGGGGCCGTTGACGATGCAGCCCATCACCGCGACGTTGAGCTCTTCGACGCCAGGGTATTTGGTCTTCCAGGTCGGCATCTCGTCGCGGATGAAATCCTGGATCGAGCGGGCCAGCTCCTGGAACGTGGTCGATGTGGTGCGGCCGCAGCCGGGGCATGCCGCGACCAGCGGCACGAAGGTGCGGAAGCCCATGGTCTGCAGCAGCTCCTGGCCGACTTGCACTTCACGAGTGCGGTCGCCGCCGGGCTCCGGCGTCAGCGAGATGCGGATGGTGTCGCCGATGCCCTGCTGCAAGAGGATGCCGAGTGCGGCCGATGACGCCACGATGCCCTTCGAGCCCATGCCCGCTTCGGTGAGGCCGAGATGGATGGCGTAGTCGGAACGGCTGGCGAGATCCTGATAGACCGCGATGAGATCCTGCACCGCCGAGACCTTCGCGGAGAGGATGATGCGGTTCTTGGGCATGCCGAGCTCTTCGGCGCGCGCGGCCGACAGCAGAGCGGACTGCACCATGGCCTCGCGCGTCACCGCGCGCACGTCGCGCGGATTGGCGGACGCGGCGTTCTCGTCCATCAGCTTGGTCAGGAGCTCCTGATCGAGCGAACCCCAATTGGCGCCGATGCGGACCGGCTTGTTGTTCTTGTTCGCGATCTCGATGATGTCGGCGAACTGGGTGTCGCGCTTGTCCTTGAAGCCGACATTGCCCGGGTTGATGCGGTACTTGGCGAGCGCCTCGGCGCAGGCCGGATAGGCGGCGAGCAGCTTGTGGCCGATATAGTGGAAGTCGCCGATCAGCGGCGTCGTGATACCGCGCTTGGCGAGGCCGTCGCGAATGTGCGGCACGGCCGCTGCGGCTTCCTCGCGGTCCACGGTGATGCGGACCATTTCGGAGCCGGCGCGCGCGAGTGCTGCGACCTGGGCGATGGTACCGTCGATGTCGGCGGTGTCGGTGTTGGTCATCGACTGCACGACGATCGGCGCACCGCCGCCGACGGCGACGTCGCCGACCTTGACCTGGGTGGTATGATGGCGCGGCGCGGGCCCCGCGATGTCGGAATCGATTGATGTTTCGGGCTTGTTCATGGGGTCCAAATATCAGGTTTTGGTGACGTTCAGCAATGCATCACGCGGCGCCGCAGCCACTTGGCTGGGACGGTTAACCAGAAAAAGCCCAGCAATTACAAGGAGGGCAGCCGCCCCGAATGCCAAGCTTAGGGTGTCGTGCATGATGAAATAGCTACCCACCACGCCAAACAAAGGGGTGATGAAGGTAAAAGCCGACAATTTGCTGGCCGAATAGGCCTTTACCAGAGCGAACCAAAGCGTGAACGTGGTTCCAACCACCCAGATCGCCTGGAACGCCATCAGGCCGAGCGACAGCGGCGCCGGCATGTGCGTGATGCTCTCGCCGAACAGCCAGGCCGCCAGCCCCAGGATCGGGATCGAGGTCGCGACCTGATAGCCCAGTGCCTTCTCCGGCGCGGCGAACCGCAACCGCGTGCCCTTGGCAACCAGCGTGGTCGCCGCCCACAGCGCGGCACCACCGACGATCATGAGATCGCCGAGCAGCACATGCGAATCGACATTAGGCTGCGGCACGCCGATCGCAAGCGCAACGCCGGCAAAGCTGATGGCGAGGCCGAGCCATTGCGAGGCGCCGAGCCGCTCGCCCAGCACCTGATAGGAGCCGAGCGCGACGAAGAACGGCGCGGTGTAGAGGAACACCACCGCACGCGAGGCCGAGGTGAGGCGCAGCCCCTGGAAGATCAGCACGAATTCGATGCCGAACATCAGCCCGGCAACGAGGCCCGGCTTCCACGTGCCGTCATTCTCGAAGAATTTGACGCCGCGAAGCGAGCCGATGATGAACAGCACCGGCAGCGCGCCCGCCGAGCGGATCGTGGCCTGGAGCATCGGCGGGATATCCGGCAGCACCAGCTTCACCGCGATCTGGTTGAACCCCCAGGTCAGGCACAGCATGAGCATCAGGGCGATGGCGCCGGCACTGAGGGGACGTGCGGCGGACGATATGGCTTGTGGTGAGGACATGTCTTCCCGAAAAACCGGCTTTGCGCCGTTGTTGCTTTATGCAGCTTTCTGACAGTGAGTGCAGACGCCCGTGATCTCCACCACGGACAGCTTTGGCGCGAAGCCTGAGCTGCGCGCCGCGGCGTTGAGGTCCTTGGCGAATGACGCCGAGGGGATCTCGCCGACCAGGCCGCACCGCTCGCAGATCAGGAACGCCACCGCCGAGGTCGCATCGTGATCATGGGCGGCACAGGCGAGGTAGGCGTTGCGGCTTTCGATGCGGTGCACAAGGCCGTTGGCCATCAGGAAATCGAGCGCGCGATAGACCGTGATCGGCGCCGGGCGCGGCATGGACTTGGCAAGTTCGTCGATCACCTCGTAGGCGCCGAGCGGGCGGTGGCTGGAGAGCAGCGCACCCAGCACCTGGCGGCGAATCGGCGTGAATTTCTGCGCGCGCTGCTCGCAGACCTCCTCGGCATGCGCCAGCGCATCCGCTGTGCAGCGGCCGTGATCGTGGTCGGGCGTCGGAAATGCCGGCTTTGCGAGGGTCATATGAAAATATTCTAGCATTTGGGCCCGGGAACCCAAAGCACGACCCTGCAAGCGGCTGCCAGCCATGCTCGCGCTGCGGGACAGCATCCTGCTAATCGGCCATGGAATAATCATAAGCTTGCTTATTATATTCGAAACTTATTGGAGACCAAGCTTATGACCCGCGGGTCCGTCGACCAGAATTTCCTGTTCACGCTGGGCGAGCTCTACCGCCTCTTGCGCGTCTATGCCGACAAGGAGGCGTCGCGGTTCGGCATCACCCGCGCCCAATGGGCGGTGCTGGCCAAGGTCGAGCGCAGCGAGGGCATGAAGCAGTCGGAACTCGCCGAGCTCCTCGAGATGCAGCCGATCACGCTGACGCGCCTGATCGACAAGCTCTGCGACAGCGACTGGATCGAGCGCCGCAACGATCCTTCAGACCGCCGCGTCAAGCGGCTGTACCTGAGGAAGGCCGGGCGACAATTGCTGGGGCGGATGAGCGGGCTGAAGTCCGAGCTTACGGCCAACGCGCTGGACGGCATCACGCCGGCGGACGCCCATCGCCTCCTGACCCAGCTCGAAACCATCAAGGAAAACGTGCGGACCGCGATCCAGACATCCGGCGCGGAGCAAGCACGCAAGGAGCAGCGCTATGGCTGACCAAGTCCTCAAGTTCCAGCCGGAGCAGAAGACCGACGGGGGCAAGCCCACAAAGAAAGCCGGCACCGATCCGCGCCGCCGCCTGGTCGCGGGCCTGCGGCGTTACCGCCGCTTCCTGCTCCTCGTCGTGCTGCCTGTGATCGCCGCCATCGGCGGCCTGACCTTCTACCTCCATGGCGGGCGCTATGTCGGCACCGACGACGCCTATGTCGGCGCGCAGAAGGTGCTGGTGACGCCCGACATCTCCGGCAAGATCCTGAAGGTGGTCGTGAAGGAAGGCCAGTCGGTCAAACGGGGCGACGAGCTGTTCGAGATCGATCCCGTTCCGTTCCGCCTCGCGGTGGAGGAGACCAAGGCGCAGCTCGCGCAGGCGCGCACGACCTATGACAACCTCGTCGCCAACATCAAGATCTATGGCGACATGCTGGGCCTCGCCCAGCAGGGCATCGATCTGAAACAGCGCGACGTCGAGCGCAAGCAGGCGCTGGTGAAGAACAATTTCGGCTCGCAACTCGATCTCGACAACGCCTCGAATGCGCTGGTCACCGCCGGTGCGCAGGCGCAATACATCAAGCAGCAGCTCTCCAACGCCAGGACGCAGCTGCTGGGCAATCCCGATCTGCCGCTGGAGCAATTCCCGCCCTACGCACAGGCGAAAGCCAAGCTGGACGATGCCCAGCGCAATCTCGACCACACCGTGCTGCGCGCGCCGATGGACGGCGTCGCGACGCAGGTCGAGCAGATCCAGCTCGGCCGCTTCGTCGCCGCCGGCACGCCGGTGTTCTCCATCATCGACGTCGCCCATCCCTGGGTCGACGCCAATCCGAAGGAGAGCGACCTCACCCACGTCACCGAGGGGCAGCCGGTCACGCTCGAGGTCGACGCGTTCCCGAACCACGTCTTCAAGGGCAAGATCGGCTCGCTCTCGCCCGGCACCGGCGCGCAATTCGCCATCCTGCCGCCTCAGAACGCCACCGGCAATTTCGTCAAGGTGGTGCAGCGCGTGCCGATCCGCATCTATTTCGACGAGACCGACAAATACGTGCGGAAGCTGAAGGCCGGCATGAGCGTCTATGCCACCATCGACACCGGCCACAAGCGATCGCTCGCGGGCCTGTTCGGCCTGTCGGCGACGGCGAGCCAGGACAAAGACCAGCAAGACAAAGACTGACGAGACGAGGACTGATCGGATGTCCGGTCCCAACGCCAATTTGATGGTCCCCGGCCTGCGCCGGAACATGGTGACGATCTGCGCCATGACGGCGACCATCATGCAGGCGCTCGACACCACCATCGCCAACGTCGCCCTGCCCTACATGCAAGGCACGCTGTCGGCCTCGCAGGACCAGATCAACTGGGTGCTGACATCCTATATCGTCGCCGCCGCGATCATGACGGCGCCGGTGGGCTGGATCGCCAACCGCTTCGGCCGCAAGCGCATCTTCATCATCTGCTCGGCCGGCTTCACCATGGCCTCGGTGCTGTGCGGCCTCGCGCAGGACATCAACCAGATGGTGCTGTTCCGCCTGCTGCAAGGCGTGTTCGGCGCCGCGCTGGTGCCGCTGTCGCAATCGGTGATGCTGGACTATTACACGCTGCAGGAACGCGCCAAGGCGATGTCGATCTGGGGCATGGGCGTGATGATGGGCCCGATCATGGGGCCGTCATTGGGCGCGTGGCTGACCGAGACCTATTCCTGGCACTGGGTGTTCTTCGTCAACCTGCCGTTCGGCGCCATCACCGTGCTCGGGCTGATCGTGTTCATGGACGAGACCAGGAAGGACCTCAGCCTCAAGTTCGATTTTTTCGGTTTCGCGGCGCTCGCGGTTGCGATCGGCGCCCTGCAGCTCGCGCTCGACCGTGGCGAGCAATTGGGTTGGCTGGAATCCAATGAGATCCTCGCGGAGTTCATCATCTCGGCCGTCGCCTTCTACTTCTTCCTCGCGCACTCCTTCACGACCTCGACACCGTTCATCCGCTTCGCGCTGTTCCGGGACCGCAACTTCGTCACCGGCTGCATGTTCATGATCGTGATGGGGCTCGTGCTGTTCTCGACCATGGCGCTGGCCTCACCCTACATGCAGAACGTGATCGGCTATCCCATCATCACCGCCGGCCTCTTGCTGGCGAGCCGCGGCTTCGGCACCTTCTTCGCGATGATGCTGGTCGGCCGCATGATGCGTTATTTCGAGGCGCGCACGCTGATCATCTCCGGCCTGACGCTGACCGCGGGCTCGCTGTTCCAGATGACCGGCTGGACCGACCTGACCCAGGTGCCGGAGATCGTCACCGTCAGCGTCATCCAGGGGTTTGGCTTCGGCCTCGTCTTCGTGCCGCTCTCGACCGTGGCGTTCCTGACGCTGTCGAACGATTTGCGTACCGACGGCACCGCGATGCTGACCCTGATGCGCAACGTCGCGAGCTCGGTCGGCATCTCCGTCGTCATCGCGCAGTTGACGCAGGGGACGCGGCGGACCTACGCGATCCTGTCCGAGCACATCAATCCGTTCAACCATGCCCTGCAGATGCCCGACGTCCGGGGCTTGATCAACCTGTCCACCGACGCCGGCCGCGCCATGGCCGACAGGATGGTCAGCGTGCAGGCGCAGATCATCGCGTTTTCGCAGGACTACCAGCTGGTAATGCTCTTCATCCTCTGCACTATCCCGCTCGCTCTGCTGATCGGCTCGACCAAGGCCACGCTGCGCAAGCAGGCAGCCGGGCCGGAACATGCGGTGATGGAGTAGCGGGAGCCTAAAGCATGATCCGGAAAAGTGCGAAGCGGTTTTCCGAAAAGATCATGCGCAAACAACAAGCTAAAGCGCGATGATGATTCATCCAAATCTCATCGCGCTTTAGTGCCCCGGACGCGGCGCAGCACACAAGTGAAGCGCCGCTGAGCCGGGGCCCATGCCCCGGCATGCTGTGTCCCGGTTCTGCGGCGCAGCGCTACACGCTGCACCGCGCCCGGGACACGCCCCCTACAACAGCTCCTCGCAGCCGAGATCCTCGATGGCCATCATCACCCGCTCCAGATTGTTCCACCAGATCCCCGGCGGGAGGTTGATGGCCCATTGCCAGACCGGTTTGGTGATGTGCCAGAGCACCGACCAGCGATAGTCCTGGTCGAGCGCGCCGCGCGTATAACCGGTGACGCCGTGTGCGAGCAGCGTCTCGTGGTAGCGGTTGAGCAGCGCCCGCTCCAGCGCCTGCCGGCGTTCCGGGTACCATTGGATCGCCATCATGTAGGCAAGGTCGCCGGTGGGCACATTGATCCCCCACAGGTCGAAATCGAAGATGCGCACGGTGTCGGCGACACCCGCGCGCGGCAGCAGAAAATTCCAGGTATGTGCATCGCCATGGACGATGCTGACATGGCGGCGTGAATGATAACGCTGCGACAGCCGGGCCGACTGTTCGATGAGACGGCGATAGAGGATGCGGCGTTCCTCGCTTAGGCGGTCACCGAGCTCGTCAGCGAAGCGATCGTAATGAGCGGCGAAGGTCTCCATGCGGGCTACGCTATCGTCGGTGCTGGCCCAGGTGCCGACGGTCTCGCCGAGGCCGGGATGATTCCACCAGGCCGCATGCATGCGCGCCAGCGTGGTGACGATGGCCATCGACTGGTCTCGCGACGGTGGCAGCGTCGGTATAGTCGCGAGTTCATGGCTGTCGGTGAGGTCTTCGAGCAGCAGATGCCAGGCCCCGCTCTCCGCGTCGAAATGGCCGTCGAAACAGCGCGGCACCAGTCCAGGCGGCATGTTCGGGGCGAGCTGGGTGTAAAAGACGACTTCGTGCTCGCCGCGATCCGCGAGTGTTCTGGCAAACGAAGCGTGCGTCATCTTGAGGATAAGCGACTGCGGAGCACCGGCGGATTCGCCGACATAGCGTAGGCCGAGCCTGACGATATGTGACACCACGGTGTCGCGCTGATGCAGCACCTTCACCTCGCGGACCGCGCCGGCGTCGAGCACGCCGCTCCGGCGCAGTGCGGCCGTCAGTTGGGCGGGCTCAACGACCGCCGGCAGTTGTGGAGGTGTCATGACCACGATGCCCCTGTCCCGCGCCATACTGCACGATCACAACCCAGGGCACCAGCGGCAGGCCTGGCGCCCGGTTCAAGCCGCCGCGGTGGAGTCGCGCACGGTCCGCACCACGACCGACCGCAGCTGTTCGAGATTGGCCGCCATGCCGGCGATCGCCTGCCTGACCTCCGCGGCGCGCTCGTTGACCGAGGCGGCGTCGCGGCTGACATTGCCGATCTTGGCCGAGACCTCTTTCGCCGCGGACGCCGATTCGGAAATCGACCGCGAGATCTCGCGGGTCGCAGCGTCCTGTTGTTCCATCGCGGTGGCGACCGAGGTCGCCACGCCGTCGATCTCGGCGATGTGTCCCCCCATCGTCTCGACGGCGTCGACCGCAGCCTGGGTCGAGGTCTGGATCTCGGCGATCAGCCGCGTGATTTCCTCGGTGGATTTGGCGGTCTGGTCCGACAGCGATTTCACCTCGGCGGCGACCACGGCGAAGCCGCGGCCGGCCTCGCCGGCGCGCGCCGCCTCGATCGTGGCGTTAAGCGCCAAAAGGTTGGTCTGGCCGGCGATGCCGCCGATGAGGTCGGAGACCTCGGCGATCTTCTTCACCGATCCGGCCAGCGACTGGATGGTCGAGCGCGCCTGCTCGCGGCCGGCGACCGCCGACTTCGTGACAGTGCTGGTCCGCAGGACCTGGCTTGCGATCTCGCGGATCGAGGCGCTCAGCTCTTCGGCCGCGGCCGAGACGGTCTGCGAGCTGCCGAGGGCCTGGGTGGAGGCTGCCGCCACCGCCTGCGACTGCGCGGAGAGCGACCTTGCGATCTCGGACAGGCTGGACGCCGCCCGCTCGACGCCTTGCGTCGCCGCACCGGCTGTGTCGACCGAGCGACCGGTCTCCCGTTCGACAGTCTCGGCCATCTGGTGCAGGGCGGAGCGCTTGGCCAGCGCCGCCTCCTGCTCCTGCCGCAACTGCTCCTCGCGCAGACGGGCATTCTCGACCGCCGCCTGCTTGAACACCACAAGCGCCCCCGCCATCGAGCCGACCTCGTCCTGGCGCTCAGCGAATGGAATGTCCGCGGCGAGATCGCCGGTCGCGAGTCTCTGCATCGTGCCCGTCATGCGGACGATCGGGCGCACCACGCCGAGGGCGACGCCGAGCAGGCCCGCGGCAACGAAGGCGAGGACGGCGGCGGAGACGCCGAGGAGGATATAGAGCATCGAGCTGTCGCGGTCCGCCGCCAGCTTCTCCATGGCGGCATTCTGCTTGTTGGCGCTCTCGACGATGCTGTCGATCACGGCGCGATGTGCGGTGTAGGCGTCCCTGAGCTGCGCATAGGCACGCTCGGAAGCGGCGGCGTCCTTGGCCTCGAGGGCCGGCAGGAGTTGGTCGGACGCCTTCCAGAATTTCTGCACCTCGGCGTCGGACTTCGACACCAGCGCCGTCTTCAGGTCGGCCGACAGGCTCGATGTGACCCAGAACGCCTTGCGCTCGTCGTAGTCCTTGCGGAGCTGAACCAGCCGCTCGCCGTGGGCCGCCAGCTGATCCGGCTCGCGCATCGCCAGGGTCGCCTCGAGATAGGCCTCGATGACATATTCCGGCGGCGGCAGGATGTCCGCGATGAGGTCGTTGCCCAGCTTGATGTCGGAGTAGAGCGGACCGCCGACCTTGAGCTCTTTCAAGGCGTACAGGCTGGTCGAAACCACGGCGGCAAAGCCAATGGCGAGAACGATGCCGAACGCGACGATCGCAGAGGACAAGGACAGCCGAAATTTCATGAAACAATCCGGAGCAGCGGCATTGAACTGCGGCCACCTTAGACAAATACGGTAAATGCGGGATTGCTTCGCGGAGGAATTGCATCGCGCGAGCTCCGCATAATTACGGGATTTGGACGTCGCGCTATCGGTATTTGAGTCAGCGAAGCTGACACACGCACGGGAGAAACGTTTCGGCTGCAACAACGCAGCCTCGGCGTCGATGCGCCGGATGAGATATGCGTGCCGGGGATGAGCCCTCCCCGGCACGCATGGCCTTACACGTCGAAGAACACCGTTTCGTTGTCGCCCTGAAGCCGCAGGTCGAGCCGGTAGACCGGCTTGCCGGCATCCCGCACGGCGGTCAGCGTGGCGCGGCGATCCGCCGGCACCAGCGCCAGCACGGGATCGGCGGCGTTGCCGGCCTCATCGCTGAAATAGATGCGGGTGTAGAGATGCCGCAGCATGCCGCGGCCGAACACCGCAAGGAGGATGTGCGGCGCCTGCGGCTTACCGTCGGGATCCGGCACCGCGCCCGGCTTGATGGTCTCGAAGGAATAATTGCCGTCCTTGTCGGTGCCGCAGCGGGCAAAGCCGCGGAAGCTCGCATTCGGCAGCGCGCGCTTGTCCTGCGGGTCGGCAAAGCGGCCCTGCGCGTCCGCCTGCCAGATCTCCAGCATGCAATCCGGCACGGCAACGCCGTCACCGTCGAACACGCGGCCTTCGATACGGACGCGCTCGCCCGTGACGTCGGGGGTCAGCGTCGAATTGGTGAACGCGTCGTTCCAGGCGTACTCGCCGGTCGGCGTCAGACCGTATTTGAAGAACGGACCGACGGTCTGCGACGGGGTGATACCGTCGGGCTTCACGGACTCTTGCACTTTAGTGGTTCTCCATGGGCGTGGCGTTCTTGCCGCGCAGCACGACGTCAAAGCGGTAGCACAGCGCCCATTCGGGCTGGGTATTCTCGAGGTCGAACGACGAGACCATCCGCGCCCGCGCCTTCTCGTCCGGCACCGAATTGAAGATCGGATCGAACGGGAATAGCGGGTCGGCCGGGAAGTACATCTGCGTCACGAGGCGCGTGACGAAGGAATGGCCGAACACCGAGAGATGGATATGCGCGGGACGCCAGGCATTGTGGTGATTGCCCCAGGGATAGGCACCCGGCTTGATGGTGACGAAGCGATAGTAGCCGCTCGCATCGCTCACGGTGCGGCCGGCGCCCGTGAAGTTCGGATCGAGCGGCGCCGGGTGCTGGTCGCGGACATGGACGTAGCGGCCGCAGGAATTGGCCTGCCAGATCTCGACCAGCGAGTTCGGCACGCCGCGACCGTCCTCATCGCGCACATGGCCGTGAACGATGATGCGTTCGCCGATCGGCTCGCCGGTGTGCTGGGTGGTGAGATCGTTGTCGCCTTCGCGCACGGTCTCATGGCCGTAGACCGGGCCGGTCAGCTCCGACAGCGTGTGGCGCATCGGGATCAAGGGCTTGTTCGGCGCACGCTTGATCGAGCTCTTGTAGTCGGGCGACAGCGGCAGCGGATGCGCCTTGTTGCTGTCCGTGGGGTAGATGAATGTCATAGGCGAACTCCTCCCCGGCCATTTTTGATCCGGCCGGTCAACGCTTCCGCCAATCATTATAGGATATAACTAATTTGGGGAAGCGGGTTTGGCGGGCGCCCTGCGCCCGTCAGCAGCGCTATTTGATCGGCGGGCGCGGCAGCACGGCCTCACCGGCCTCGAGCCGGTAGGTGTGGTCGAGCGAGTACCATGGCGTCGCGACGTCGCGCATGGTCGGATGCGGCGCATCGTGGCGCTGGAACTTGCCGATCAGCGCCTGCGTCACCCCGAACTGCACGTCGCTGTCGATATGGGGATCGTTGGGATCGTAGACCTGCGAGATCAGGACCTTGAATCCCGGCTTGAAGATCAGGGCATGAAGATGGGCCGGTCGATAGGGGTGGCGGCCCTGCGCCGCGAGCAGGCGGCCGACCACGCCATTGGTCGGAATGGGATAGCCGACCATCATCACCGAGCGGAAGGCGAAGCGCCCATCCTGGTCGGTCGTGAACTTGCCGCGCAGGTTCATGTCGGCCTGATCGGGGTCCTGGTTCTCATAAAGGCCGACCGGCGAAGCGTGCCAGACATCGACCTCCGCACCGGCAACCGGACGGCCGTCCCTGTCGACGACGCGGCCGTTGACGAACAGCGGCGCCCCCGGCGTCTCCGAGCGCACGATCGATCCGCCATTCTCGACCCGCGGCGAGTTCAGCCGCCAGAACGGCCCGAGCAGCGACTGATCGGTTTCGGTATTGCCCTGATCGCCATGTTCAGCAGGCACACCAGCGGCGAGACGCCGAGCGAGCCCGCCATCAGCACGACTTCGTTGTGCGTATCGGTGGTCAGCTTGCCGAGCTCGGCGATGACCGCGGTGGCATCGCGAAACTCCTTCTCCGTCAGGCGGACATCGCGGACGAAGTCGTGCAGATGCTTGACCAGGGACACCATGATCTGGCGCAGCCGCGGATCGGACGTCCGCTCCATCACCGCCAGCGCCGCGGCCGTGACGTCCTGCTCACGCTCGATGATCATGGGGCGGTCCTTCCCTGTCATTCCGGGGCAGCCCGATAGGGCTGAACCCGGAATCTCGAGATCCCGGGTTCAGCCCTGACGGGCTGCCCCGGGATGACGAGACGCTGTGCGTCTCGTCAATTCAGCTTCTCGATCGCCACGGCAACGCCCTGTCCGACGCCGACGCACATGGTGGCGAGCGCGAGCTTGCCGCCACGCTTCTCCATGCCGTGGACGGCGGTGAGCACGAGGCGCGCGCCGCTCATGCCGAGGGGGTGGCCGAGCGCGATGGCGCCGCCATGCGGATTGACGAAATCGGCATCGTCGGCAACGCCCAGCTGACGCATGCAGGCGATGCCCTGCGAGGCGAAGGCTTCGTTGAGCTCGATCAGGTCGAAATCGCCGATCTTCTTGCCGAGGCGCTCCATCAGCTTGCGGGTCGCGGGCACGGGGCCGATGCCCATGATGCGCGGCGGCACGCCGGCCGAGGCAAGGCCGAGGATGCGGGCGCGGGGCGTCAGGCCGTGCTTCTTCACCGCGGCCTCGGATGCCAGGATCATGGCAGCAGCGCCGTCATTGACACCGGAGGCGTTGCCGGCGGTCACCGTGCCTGGATTGCGCACGATCGGCTTCAGTTTGGCCAAGCCTTCCAGCGTGGTCTCGGGACGGGGGTGCTCGTCCTTGTCGATCGTGATCGGACCTGCCTTGCCGCCGGGAATGGTGATCGGCGTGATTTCCTCCGCGAAATAGCCCGCCGCAATCGCGGCGCCTGCCCGCTGCTGCGAGCGGATGGCGAAGGCGTCCTGGTCGGCGCGCGAGACCTGGAATTCCTCGGCGACGTTCTCGCCGGTCTCCGGCATCGCATCGACGCCGTACTGCGCCTTGAGCAGCGGATTGATGAAGCGCCAACCGATCGTGGTGTCGAAGATCTCGGCCGAGCGCGAGAAGGCCTCCTGCGCCTTGCCCATCACGAAGGGCGCGCGGGTCATGGACTCGACGCCGCCGGCAATGGCGAGCTCGATCTCGCCGGAGCGGATGGCGCGGCCCGCGGCGCCGACCGCATCGAGGCCGGAGGCACAGAGGCGGTTCAGGGTCTGGCCGGGAACCGAATCCGGGAGGCCTGCGAGCAGCAGCGCCATGCGCGCGACGTTGCGGTTGTCCTCGCCGGCCTGGTTGGCACAGCCGAAGAAGACCTCGTCCACTTGCGCCCAGTCGAGATTGGGGTGCTTGGCCATCAGCGCCTTGATCGGGGCGGCGGCGAGATCGTCGGCGCGCACCTTGGCGAGCGAGCCGCCGAAACGGCCGATCGGGGTCCGCACGGCATCGCAGATAAAGACGTCACGCATCGTTGTTCTCCCTGAATGCCGCGGTTCGGCCAGAATTCTTCAATGACGGCGGAGTTTTAGGAGGGTGCCCGCAGCAGGTCAATTGACGGTTTCGCGGGGCAGACGTCATTCCGGGGCGCGCCATTTGGCGCGAGCCTGGAATCCATTTGTCTGCGTGACGTGCGGCCCGATAGATTCCGGGTCTGCGCCTGCCGGCGCATCCCGGAATGACGAGCGAGAATGTGGCAGCACCTCGCGCCCCCCCACACGGACAACGTGGAAAACCTCCCCTATCAAGCCAAACCGATAGGAGCAGGAAGCGAAATTTTGTAGGTTGCGCCGCCCATGACGATGCAACAGCCGATACAAGCACCGCCCCCCGACGAAGCGCCCGCGCCCCAGGCGGAAGCCGCCGCGCGCGTCACGCCGATGATGGAACAGTACCTGGAGATCAAGGCGGCGCATCAGGGCCTGCTGCTGTTCTACCGGATGGGCGATTTCTACGAATTGTTCTTCGAGGACGCCGAGATCGCCTCCAGAACGCTCGGCATCGTGCTGACCAAGCGCGGCAAGCACCAGGGCGCCGACATCCCGATGTGCGGCGTGCCGGTCGAACGTTCCGAGGATTATCTGCATCGCCTGATCTCGGCCGGCCACCGGGTCGCGGTCTGCGAGCAAACCGAGGATCCCGCCGCCGCCAAGGCGCGCGGCAACAAGAGCGTGGTGCGCCGCGGCGTGGTGCGGCTGGTCACGCCGGGCACGCTGACCGAGGACACGTTGCTCGATGCGCGCGCCAACAACTATCTGCTGGCGATCGCGCGGGCACGCTCATCGGCAGGCGGCGACCGCTTCGGCCTCGCCTGGATCGACATCTCGACCGCCGAATTCGCGGTGCTGGAGTGTTCGGGCGGCGAGCTCGCGGCAACGCTGGCGCGGATCAATCCGAACGAGGCGATCGTCACCGATGCGCTCTACAGCGACAACGAGCTGAGCCAGACCTTGCGCGAGCTGCCGGCGGTGACGCCGCTGACCCGCGACGTCTTCGACGGCGCCACCGCCGAGAAGCGACTCTGCGACTATTTTGCGGTCGCGACCATGGACGGCCTCGCGCAGCTCACCCGTCTGGAAGCCACGGCTGCGGCTGCTGCCGTCACCTATGTCGACCGCACCCAGGTCGGCAAGCATCCGCCGCTGTCGCCGCCCGCACGCGAGGCCTCGGGCGCGACCATGGCGATCGATCCGGCCACGCGCGCCAATCTCGAGTTGACGCGGACGCTCGCGGGCGAACGCCGCGGCTCGCTGCTCGACGCCATCGATTGCACCGTGACCTCGGCCGGTTCGCGCCTGCTGGCCCAGCGCCTGGCGGCACCGCTGACGGACGCGCCCGCAATCGCGCGGCGGTTAGACGCGGTCAGCACCTTCGTTGCCGATTCCGCCGCGCGCGAGGACATCCGCAGCATATTGCGCGGCGCGCCCGACATGTCGCGGGCGCTGGCCCGTCTCTCGGTCGGGCGCGGCGGCCCGCGCGACCTCGCCGGACTTCGCGACGGCATCATCGCCGCCGACCAGGTGCTGGCGCGGCTGGGCGAACTGGACCATCCGCCGCAGGAGATCGCGGTGGTGATGGCGGCCTTGAAGCGACCATCGCGCGAGCTTGCTGCCGAGCTTGCGACGGCGCTCGACGATCAGCTGCCGCTGATCAAGCGCGACGGCGGCTTCGTTCGCCAGGGTTACGAACCTGCCCTCGACGAAGCGCGCAACCTGCGCGACGCCTCGCGCCTGGTGGTCGCCTCGATGCAGGCGCGCTATGCCGACGACACGGGCGTGAAAGGCCTCAAGATCCGGCATAACAACGTGCTCGGCTATTTCGTCGAGGTCACCGCGCAGCACGGCGACAAGCTGATGTCGGCGCCGCTGAACGCGACCTTCATCCATCGCCAGACGCTGGCCGGCCAGGTGCGCTTCACGACGTCGGAGCTCGGCGAGATCGAAGCCAAGATTGCCAATGCCGGCGACCGCGCGCTCGGGCTCGAGCTCGAGATTTTCGAGCGACTCTGCGCCAAGGCGCTCGAGATCAGCGACGATCTGCGCGCGGCCGCGCAAGGTTTCGCGCTGCTCGACGTCGCGACATCGCTGGCCAAGCTGGCGATCGACGAGAACTACGTCCGGCCCGAGGTGGATTCCTCGCTCGCCTTCGCGATCGAAGCCGGCCGCCATCCGGTGGTCGAGCAGGCCCTGAAGCGCAACGGCGAGCCGTTCATCGCCAACGCCTGCGACCTGTCACCAAACCCTGCGCAAAAGTCCGGCCAGCTCTGGCTGCTCACCGGTCCGAACATGGCCGGTAAATCGACCTTCCTGCGCCAGAACGCGCTGATTGCTCTTCTTGCCCAGATTGGCAGTTTCGTGCCGGCGACACGCGCGCGCATCGGCATCGTCGACCGCCTGTTCTCGCGCGTCGGCGCCGCCGACGATCTCGCCCGCGGCCGCTCCACCTTCATGGTGGAGATGGTCGAGACCGCGGCGATCCTCAACCAGGCCGGCGAGCGTGCGCTGGTGATCCTCGACGAGATCGGCCGCGGCACCGCGACCTTCGACGGTCTCTCGATCGCCTGGGCCGCGATCGAGCATCTGCACGAGAGCAACCGCTGCCGCACGCTGTTCGCGACGCATTATCACGAGCTGACCGCGCTCTCGGCCAAGCTGCCGCGCATGTTCAACGCGACGGTGCGGGTGAAGGAGTGGCAGGGCAATGTCGTGTTCCTGCACGAGGTTCTGCCGGGCTCGGCCGACCGCTCCTACGGCATCCAGGTGGCGAAGCTCGCCGGCCTGCCGCCGGCCGTGATCACGCGCGCGAAAGCCGTGCTCTCCAAGCTGGAGGCGCAGGACCGCGGCCAGACCGCGCGCGCCCTGGTGGACGATCTGCCGCTATTCGCAGTCCCCTCGCGCGCCGCCGCAGAAGCCGCGCCGCCGAGCGAAGCGGAACTGCTGATGGAAGCCGTGAGGGCGCTGCACCCCGACGAGATGTCCCCGCGCCAGGCGCTCGATGCGCTCTACGCGCTGAAGGCCAAGCTGCCGAAGGCGTGACGGTACCGTAGGGTGGGTTAGCCGAAGGCGTAACCCACCGATTTCACCGCTGCGCAACCAAGAGAAATGGTGGGTTACGCTGCGCTAACCCACCCTACGCTTCCGAGTGCTTAGGCTACGCCCGCGCCGCGATCGCGGCCGCTTCCGCGGCGGCGCGCTGCATGCTGGTCGACATCTCGTTCGTCACCGTGCTCTGCTCCTCGATGGCCGCGGCGGTCGACGTCACGTATTCGCTGACATTGTTGATCGCCTGCTTGATCGAGCCCAGCGCGCTGACCACGTCGCCGGAGATGCCGTTGAGGCTGCCGATCTCCTGACCGATCTTGTCGGTCGCCTGCTTGGCCTGGTTGGCGAGGCTCTTCACTTCGGAGGCGACCACCGCAAAGCCGCGTCCGGCTTCGCCGGCGCGCGCGGATTCGATCGTCGCGTTCAGCGCGAGCAGGTTGATCTGCCCGGTGATGTTGTTGATGAGCTCGACGATGCCGCTCATCGCCTG